>NZ_JBEOVJ010000046.1:0-59666 GCF_040295435.1 Streptomyces sp. NPDC002809 | reverse complement strand
CGCGGGGGCGGGCGGCCAGCCCGCCGGCGGCGCCCGCCGCGCCGGCGCGCTGCGCTTAGTCGGGGCCGCCGCCCCGTCCGCCGCCCCCCGCCACGAAGAGGCTGCCTTGCTTCACCTCCCGCGAGTCGATGACGACGGGCCCGCTGACGGTTGCCGCCGGATCCGGTATGTCGTACGACTGCCCGCCGACGATTTCGGCGATCTCGGCGAGGGAAAGGGCGATCACTTGGTCATCCCTGACTGTTGTTCTCGTGGGTGGGCGCACTGTGGGTGGTGTTCTCGCGCCCCAGGGACCGCTCGATGGCCGTGCGCAGGACCACCCGGTCGTCGAAGGGGCGCACCACTCCGTGGATGTCCTGGCCCTGCTCGTGGCCCTTGCCGGCGATCAGCACGGTGTCGCCGGGTCCGGCGCGGCCCACGGCGGCCGCGATGGCGGCGGCCCGGTCGGCGTCGACCAGGACGTCGCCGCGTTCGTGCACGGGCACTTCGGCGGCGCCCGCGAGCATCGCGGCAAGGATGCCCAGGGGGTCCTCGGAGCGGGGGTTGTCGGAGGTCAGCACGGCTGTGTCGGCGAGCCGGGCCGCGGCCGCTCCCATCGGGCCGCGTTTGGTGGTGTCACGGTCGCCGCCGCAGCCGAGGACGATGTGCACCTTGCCCTCGGTGACCTTCTGCAGGGAGCGCAGCACCGACTCGACGGCGTCGGTCTTGTGCGCGTAGTCGACGAGTGCGAGGTACGGCTGTCCGGCGTCGACCCGCTCCAGCCGGCCGGGCACGCCGGGCACGGCGGCGACACCGTCGGCCGCGGTCTGCGGGTCGATGCCGGCGACGGCGAGGGTGACGATCGCGGCCAGGGTGTTGGCGACGTTGAACGGGCCGGGCAGCGGGGCGGCGGCGGTGGCCCGCTCGCCCTTGGGTCCGACGACGGTGAAGGTGGAGCCGAGCTGGCCCACCTCGACGTCCTCGGCTCGCCAGTCGGCGTCCGGGTGGCCCTCGGCGGAGAAGGTGGTGATGGGCACGGAGGCCTCGGTGACCAGCCTGCGGCCGTACTCGTCGTCGTAGTTGACGACGCCCTGCCTGCTGCGCTGCGGTGTGAACAGCCGCGCCTTGGCCTGGAAGTAGTCCTCCATGCCGGAGTGGAACTCCATGTGTTCCGGGCTGAGGTTGTTGAAGACCGCGACGTCGAAGACGCAGCCGTCGACCCGGCCGAGCACCAGGGCGTGGCTGGAGACCTCCATCGTCACCGCGTCCACGCCGCGTTCGCGCATGACGGCGAACAGGGCCTGCAGATCGGTGGCCTCGGGGGTGGTGCGCTCGGACTTGATGCGCTCGTCGCCGATCCGCATCTCCACGGTGCCGATGAGGCCGGTGTCGCGTCCGGCGCCGCGGAAGCCGCCCTCGATGAGGTACGCGGTGGTGGTCTTGCCGGATGTTCCGGTGATGCCGATCTGGAGCAGGTCGGCGCCGGGGTGGCCGTAGATCTCGGTGGCGAGTTCGCCCATCCGGCCGCGTGGATCCTCGGTGACCAGCACCGGGAGTCCGGTGGCCGCGGCGCGTTCCGCGCCCGCCGGGTCGGTGAGGATCGCGGCGGCGCCGAGACCGGCGGCCTGCGCGGTGAAGTCGGCACCGTGCAGACGGGCACCCGGCAGCGCCGCGTACACGTCCCCCGGGCGTACGGCCCGGGAGTCGTGGGTGATGCCGGTGACTTCGCCGGTGCCCGGCGGTTCCACTCCCAGCCGGGCTGCCAGCGTAACCAGGGAAGTCGGCCGCAGCCGATCCGGGCGGGGCGCTCCCGGGTAGTTCACAGGGGCGTCCTTCTGGGTGGTTCGGGACTGTTCAGCGTGGGGCACGGCGGTGAGCGTACCGGGCGCACCCGGCCTCTCGCGAAGTGAGGTGGCGTAGGTGCGGTGGTTCCCGTTCCGGTTCCCTGGATCGGGGGTGATGGTTGTCACTGATGGTCTCCCCGAGTTCACTCGCCGGGTTTGAAGGACACCGGCAGCCGGGCCGACTCGCTGCCGGAAGGTGCGGTCTGCAGCGTCTTCAGCGCGAATTCCATGACCTGCTTGTAGATGGGTCCGCAGATCTGGCCGCCGAAGTAGCTGCCCTTGGTGGGATTCTGGATGGCGCAGTAGACGGTGATCTGAGGGTTGTCCGCGGGAGCGAATCCGGCGAAGGAGGCGGTGTAGCCGTGGTAGCCGCCGCGCACCGGATCAACTCGGTTGGCCGTACCGGTCTTGCCCGCGACCCGGTAGCCGGGGATCTTGGCCTTCGTGCCGGTGCCCTCCTCGTCGCCGACGACCGACTCCAGCATTCCGGCCAGCGTCTTGGCGGTCTTCTCGCTGACCACCCTGCTCTGTTCGGGTGCTTCGACAGGGGTGAAGCGGCCGTCGGCGCCCTTGGTGCCGCGGACGAGGGTGGGTTCGATGCGGACCCCGCCGTTGGCGATCGTCGAGTAGATCGACGCGGCCTGCATGGCGTTGAGCGAGAGGCCCTGGCCGAACGGGATCGTGTACTGCTGCGAGGTCGACCAGTCCTGCGGCTTGGCGAGGATGCCGGCGGTCTCACCCGGGTAGCCGAGTCCGGTCGGTGAGCCGATGCCGAACTTGCGCAGGTAGTCGTAGAGCACCTTGTTGGACTCGGCCTGGGTCTTGCCCAGCTGGCCGGTGGCCAGGATGGTGCCGATGTTGCTGGACTTGGCGAGTACGCCGTTGAGCGTGAGGTACCAGGTGGGGTGGTCGATGTCGTCCTTGAAGAGCCGGTCGCCCCGGTGCAGCCGGTTGGGAACGGTGACGTGGGTGCCGGGAGTGGCGACACCCTCCTCCAGCACGGCGGCCATGGACATGACCTTGCTGGTCGAGCCGGGCTCGTACACGTCCTGGAGGGCGGCGTTGCCCAGTGCGGCGGCGTCGGCCTGCGAGAGGTCGTTCGGGTCGAAACCCGGTGCGTTGGCCATGGCGAGGACCTCGCCGGTGCGGGTGTTCTGCACGACGACGTAGCCGCGGTCGGCCTTGGACTTCTCCACCTGGTCGGAGATGGCCTTCTGGGCCGCCCACTGGATGTCGCGGTCGATGGTGAGCTCGATGTCGGAGCCGGCGACGGCAGGGACCTCCTTGGTGCCCGCGGTGGGCACCCGGCGGCCGCCGGACTGGGCGTACTTGATCGTGCCGTCCTCGCCCGCGAGCTCCTTGTCAAGCTGCGATTCGAGGCCGCCCGCGCCCTTGCCCTCGGCGTTGACGTAACCCAGTATCCCGGCGGCGAGGCCGCCGTTGGGGTAGACGCGCTTGGTGGTCGACTCCTGGAAGACACCGGCCAGCACATTGGCCCCGGTACCGCCTGCCGCCTTGTCCTTCGCGGCCTTCTCGGCGAAGACGGACTTGAGGTCCTTGATCTGTGTCCAGACCTGCGGGGTCTGCCTGCGGGCCAGCACCGCGTACCGGCTCTTGGGCTTGGACAGCTTCTTCGTCAGTTCGGCCGCGTCGACACCGAGGATGGGTGCGAGCAGCGCGGCGGCCTGCTGGGGCGCGTCGGGTGCCTTGCTGTCCTCGGGAGTGAACATCTTGGGGTCGGCGGTGATGTCGTACGCGTCGACGCTGGTGGCCAGCGCGATGCCGCTCCGGTCGGTGATCTCGCCGCGCTCGGCGGCGACGGTGTAGCTGAGGTAGCGGTTCTGCTCGGCCTTGGCGGCGTACGCGTTGGCGTCGACGGCCTGCACCTGGAGGAGCCGGACGACGAACGCGATCATGACGAGGGTCAGCGCCAGGCTGACCAGCCGCAGCCGCGGCCGTGGGCTGCCGAGGCGCAGCGGGCGGCCGGAGCGGCTGCGGGGGGTCCGTCCGCGCGGCGCGGCGGACGGGGGCCGTCGTCGTGGCTCGGGGCGGGCGGCGGGCCGGGGGCGGCCGGCGCGGCCCGCCGCGTTACGCGGGCGTGCGGGGCCGGGTACCCGGCGGCGCGGTGGTTCCTGGGAGGG
Source organism: Streptomyces sp. NPDC002809 (assembly GCF_040295435.1). Lineage (NCBI taxonomy): Bacteria > Bacillati > Actinomycetota > Actinomycetes > Kitasatosporales > Streptomycetaceae > Streptomyces > Streptomyces sp. NPDC002809. The sequence goes on along the minus strand of NZ_JBEOVJ010000046.1, from coordinate 55,702 downwards.
CACTGCGTCACCTGCCGGGGCTCGTGGAGGTCTGTTCTGCCGGGGTACGCGCGTTCGTGGAGGCGCTCGGTTTCGCCGGGGCGGTGCCGGTCGCGGACGCGGATGCGCCGGGCTTGGCCGCGGGCGTGCTCGGCTTGGCCGCGGCGGTGCCCGACGCGGTGGGCGAAGGGGTGGAGCGGGGTGAGGCCGACAGGGCCGCGGGGGGCGGCTCGGGGACGTCGGGCTTCTTCGGCGCCGCGGTGGTCGGCGGGGCGCCGGCGGCGGAGGGTACGCCGCGGACCTTGCCGTTCGGGCCGAGGAAGGCGGGGCTGCCGCCGGGGACCATGCCCAGTTCTCGTGCGCGTCGCGCCAGGGCGTCGGGTTCGGAGGCGCTGTCGACGTCGCGCTGGAGGGCCTGCTGGTCGTCGGTGAGGCCGGTGGTGCGCTTCTTCAGCTCGCTCAGCCGGAACGATCCTTCGTTGAGCGCGGAGTTCAGCAGCAGCAGGGTGATCAGGCCGCCGCCCAGGAGCAGGACGACCAGCAGGACGAAGGGGGTCCGGGCCGCGTTGCTCGGGCCGGCCGGCATCAGCCGGCTGAGCCGCGCGGCGCGCCCTTTCAGCTGACCGGCCGGTTTGCTCACCGCGCCGCTCCGTCCCCGGGCCGGGTCCGAGAGGCCTCCGGGCGCCCGCTGCTCATCGCTCCTCCTCGCGGATCCGCTGCGCTCCGCGCAGCCGGGCGGGGGCGGCGCGACGGTTCTCGGCGACCTCCTCCTCGGTGGGCAGCTCGGCGCCGCGGGTCAGCAGCTTGAGCCGCGGCTGGTAGCGCTCGGGGACGACCGGCAGCCCTGGCGGTGCGGTGTTGGCGGCGCCCGCCGCCAGCACCTGCTTGACCAGGCGGTCCTCGAGCGAGTGGTAGGACAGGACGGCGATGCGCCCGCCCACGGCGAGGCTCCGGACCGCGGCCGGGATCGCCCGCTCCAGCACGGTCAGTTCGCCGTTGACCTCGATGCGCAGCGCCTGGAAGGTGCGCTTGGCGGGGTTGCCGCCGGTGCGCTTGGCGGCCTGCGGCAGCGAGTCACGGATGAGCTCGACGAGCCGGGCGCTGTTGGTGAAGGGCTCCTTCTCCCGTTCGCGCACGACCGCGGAGACGATCCGCTTGGCCTGCTTCTCCTCGCCGTACGCGCGCAGGATCCTGACCAGCTCGCCCGGCGGGTACGTGTTGAGCACCTCGGCCGCGCCGATGCCGGTCGTCTGGTCCATGCGCATGTCGAGCGGGGCGTCCTGGGCGTACGCGAATCCGCGGTCGGCCTCGTCCAGTTGCATGGAGGAGACGCCGAGGTCGAACAGAACGCCCTGGACCTTGGGAACGCCGAGCCTTGCCAGCACCTCGGGCAGTTCGTCGTAGACGGCGTGCACCAGCGTGGCGCGGTCGCCGTACGGGGCGAGCCGCTCGCCGGACAGGCGCAGCGCCTCCTTGTCCCGGTCGAGCGCGATCAGCCGGGCGGTGGGGAAGGCTGCGAGCAGGGCCTCGCTGTGTCCGCCGAGGCCCAGGGTGCAGTCGACGACCACGGGCGGCTGCGGGCTCGGTGCCTCCAGAGCCGGGGCCAACAGGTCCAGGCATCGCTGGAGCATCACCGGGACGTGTCGGGTCTGGCTCATGCGCCCTCTCAGGCTCAGGTCCCGGGGGCGCTGCACGTACGGCCTGGTCCCCGCCCGCTCGCGAAGGGGAGGTCCGCCGGCGCCGGGGAAGGGGCGTCAGCCGACCGGCGAGCGGGAGAGGGCCGGGCCGTACGTACGCCGCGCACACGGGGAATACATCGGAATGTGCAGGGTGTCGGTAACTTCCCGTCACTTTAGTCCACCCTGCCATTCGATCGATTCCCGATCAATCAACCCGACAGCGCGTCGGCCCTCGCTTTGTTCACCCGGCCGGGTGACCGAGTGTGAGGCTTGTGGGGTACCTCACAACAAGCGTCGTTGACGTTCTTTGTCCGCTTCGACACCACGCCGACGGCACCGGCGAGAGCTAACGTCTAGTCCATGTCGACTTCTGCGCACTCCCCTGTCACCGACCAGGCCCGCACCGACGGCACCGTCACCGACCGTCTGGTCGAGGCGAACGTCCAGTACGCCGCCGAGTTCAGCGATCCCGGCATGGACGCGAAGCCCGTGTTGCGCGTCGCCGTCGTCGCCTGCATGGACGCCCGGCTCGACCTGCACAAGGCACTCGGCCTGGCGCTCGGTGACTGCCACACCGTCCGCAACGCGGGCGGCGTGGTCACCGACGACGTCATCCGCTCGCTGTCGATCAGCCAGCGGGCCCTCGGCACGCGCAGCGTGGTGCTGATCCATCACACCAACTGCGGCATGGAGTCGATCACCGAGGAGTTCCGCCGGGAGCTGGAGATGGAGGTCGGCCAGCGGCCGGCCTGGGCGGTCGAGGCCTACACCGACGCCGACCAGGACGTGCGGCAGTCGATGCAGCGGGTCCGCACCTCGCCGTTCCTGCTGCACACCGACGACGTGCGCGGATTCGTCTTCGACGTGACCACCGGTCTGCTGCGCGAGATCTTTCCGGCTTCCTGACGACCAAGGGCTCGGGTGCTTCCGGTTTCCTGTCACGAGGGGGCCGGACGGGCACGTTCGTGCAGCGAAAATCCCACTCAACCCGACATATCGCCCCCAGTTGTCCACAGGCGAGTGACACGAAGCGGTAACGGCAACAAGAATGCGGGTGTGACACCCCGTCGGACCTCGTCCGATGCGGTGTCCGTGTTTCGGGGTGGGCCGGGCCGCACAAGGGCACCGGTCCGTGACTGGGGAATCCCGCTGCTCCTGGTGAGCGTGGGGCAGGGCCGAGGAGGGCCGGGTGACGACCTATGACGATCGAGCGAGCCTCACAGATCTGACCACCACAGTGGAGCAGGTGCGCAGGTCGGTGGAGAGTGTGATCGAGGGCAAACCCGAGGTCGTACGCCTTTCGCTGACCGTGCTGCTCGCGGAGGGCCATCTGCTGATCGAGGACGTGCCCGGAGTGGGCAAGACCATGCTGGCCAAGGCGCTGGCCCGGTCCATCGACTGCTCGGTGCGGCGCATCCAGTTCACACCGGATCTGCTGCCCTCGGACATCACGGGTGTGTCCATCTTCGATCAGCAGCGCCGTGACTTCGAGTTCAAGCCGGGCGCGATCTTCGCCCAGATCGTGATCGGCGACGAGATCAACCGCGCCTCGCCCAAGACCCAGTCCGCGCTCCTGGAGTCGATGGAGGAGCGTCAGGTCACGATCGACGGGCACACCTACGAGCTGCCCGACCCCTTCATGGTCGTGGCCACGCAGAACCCGGTGGAGATGGAGGGCACGTACCCCCTGCCCGAGGCCCAGCGCGACCGGTTCATGGCCAGGGTGTCGATCGGCTATCCCAGCGCCGAGGCCGAGCTGCAGATGCTCGACGTGCACGGCGGTGCCTCGCCGCTCGACGACCTCCAGCCGGTGGCGCACGCCCACGACATCGTCAAGCTGATCGAGGCGGTGCGCACGGTCCACGTCGCCGAGGCCGTCCGGCGGTACGCGGTGCAGCTCGTCGGGGCCACCCGCAGCCACCCCGACCTCAGGCTCGGCGCCTCACCGCGTGCCACCCTGCACCTGCTGCGTGCGGCCAAGGCCTCCGCCGCGCTGAGCGGCCGCGACTACTGCCTGCCGGACGATGTGCAGGCCCTGGCCGCCGCCGTGCTCGCCCACCGGCTGCTGCCCACGGCACAGGCCCAGCTGAACCGTCGCACCGCCGAACAGGTGGTGCTGGAGATCCTTCAGCAGACCCCCGTGCCGACGGCGTCGGGCGGCGCGGCCGTCCCGGCACCCCAGCACGAGCCCGGTGCTGGGTACGGCGGCCGGCAGCAGCCCGGCGCACGGCGGCTCTGATGGCCGCCGAGGGGCCGACCGCGATGGAGGACAGCGACGACAAGGGCGGTCTGCGGGCCGCCCTGGGCGGTCTGACCACGCGCGGACGGTCCTTCCTGGCGGCCGGTGTGGCCGCCGCGGTCTGCGCCTACGTGCTGGGCCAGGGGGATCTGCTGCGGGTCGGCCTGCTGCTCGCCGTGCTGCCGCTGGTCTGTGTGACGGTGCTCTTCCGGACCCGCTACCGGGTCGCCGGCACCCGTCGGCTCTCGCCGTCCCGGGTACCCGCGGGCACCGAGGCGCGGGTCCATCTGCGGATGGACAACGTCTCGCGGCTGCCCACCGGTCTGCTCATGCTCCAGGACCGGGTGCCGTACGTGCTCGGGCCGCGGCCCCGCTTCGTCCTGGACCGGGTGGAGGCGGGCGGCCGGCGCGAGGTGTCCTACCGGGTGCGGTCGGACCTGCGTGGGCGCTACCCGCTCGGGCCGCTGCAGCTGCGGCTGAGTGATCCGTTCGGGATGTGCGAGCTGACGCGTTCGTTCAGCGCGTACGACACGCTCGTCGTCATCCCGCGGACCGAGCCCCTGCCTCCTGTGCGGCTGGCGGGCGAGGCCACCGGTTACGGCGAGGGACGGCAGCGCTCACTCGCGCTGGCGGGCGAGGACGACGTCATCCCGCGCGGCTACCGGCACGGCGACGACCTGCGCCGTGTCCACTGGCGCTCCACCGCACGCTACGGCGAGCTGATGGTGCGCCGCGAGGAGCAGCCGCAGCGGGCCAGGTGCACGGTGCTGCTCGACACGCGGCAGATCGCCTACCAGGGGTCGGGGCCCGACTCGGCGTTCGAGTGGGCGGTTTCCGGCGCGGCGTCCGCGCTGGTGCACATGCTGGAGCGGGGCTTCGCGGTCCGGCTGCTGACGGACGACGGGATGGCCGTGCCGGGCGAGGGCGAGAGCGGCTTCACCGGCTCCACCCAGGACTCGGCGGAATCGGCCGGACTGATGATGGACGCCCTCGCCGAGGCCGACCACTCCGACGAGGACGGCCTCTCCCGCGCGTACGACGTACTCCGCGGTGGCAACGAGGGCCTGCTGATCGCCTTCCTCGGTGAGCTGGACGAGGAACAGGCCGCGGTGGCGGCACGGATGCGGCAGCGCAGTGGCGGGGCCGTCGCGTTCGTCCTGGACAGCGCCGCCTGGGTGCACGGCGAATCGCCCGCGTCCGACGCGGCCTGTGAGGAGCGGCTCCGGCTGCTGCGCGAGTCGGGGTGGACGGCGGTGCCGGTCCGGCCCGGCATGGATCTCACCCGGCTGTGGCTGGAGGTGAGCCATCACGGCTCGCTCACCCAGTCCACCGCTGTGGGCGGCACAACGGGTGGTACGACAGGTTTCTCCGGTGGTTGGTCATGAGGGGACGATCATGAGCGGTCCTGGTCGGCTGGCGCTGTGCGCCTTTGCGGCGACGCTGATGTCGGCTTGTTCGATGCTGCCGCTGGTCGATCCGGCCACCTGGATCCTGCAGGCCTCGTTCCTGCTGGCCATCCAGTGCGGCGTGGGTGCGCTCGGCCGGCGGGTGCCGCTGCCGCGGCTGCTGACCGTCGCCGCGCAGGCGATCGTCCTGGTGGTGCTGCTGACCATCGCGTTCGCCCGGGAGGAGGCCTTGGCGGGCTTCCTGCCCGGCCCGCAGTCCGTACAGCGGCTCGCTGATCTGCTGTCGGCCGGCGCGGACGACGTCGGGCGGTACGCGATCCCGGCACCGAACACGGCGGGCATCCGGCTGATGCTGGTGGGCGGTGTACTGCTGATCGGCCTCGCGGTGGACGCGCTGGCGGTCACGTTCCGCAGCGCCGCACCGGCCGGGCTGCCCCTGCTGGCCCTCTACTCCGTCGCCGCAGGTCTCTCCAACGGCAGCGCGGACTGGCTGTGGTTCCTGCTGGCCGCCTGCGGCTATCTGCTCCTCCTGCTGGCCGAGGGGCGTGACCGGCTCTCCCAGTGGGGGCGGGTCTTCGCCGGTGCGGCCAGGCCCCGGGGCGGTTCGTCCTCCGGCATCGGCGCCTCGGGCAACGGCGCGCTCGCCCCGGTGCGCACCGGGCGGCGCATCGGCGCGCTCGCGCTGGGAATCGCGCTGGTCGTGCCCGCGGCCCTGCCCGCGCTCGACAGCGGACTGCTGGCCGGCACGGGGGGCGGCAACGGCAAGGGGCACGGTGGCGGCACCATCTCCGCGGTGAACCCGCTCGTCTCACTGCAGAACAACCTGAACCAGCCGGAGAACCGGGAGGTGATGTCGTACCGCACCAACTCGACCGGTGTGCAGGACTTCTACCTCCGCATCCTGGCCCTGGACCAGTTCAACGGAAACGAGTGGCGGGCCTCCACGCGCCGGCTGAAGGACGTACCGAAGCGGCTCCCGAACCCGGCGGGTCTGTCGCCGGACGTCGCCGTGACGGAGATCAGCACGAACATCTCCGCGTCGCGTTCGTACCAGCAGACCTACCTGCCGCTCCCCTACCCGGCGACCGAGGTGAGGGTGGGCGGGCGCTGGCGGTACGAGCCCGAGGGCCGCACTCTCGTCGGGGACGACGGGGAGACCACCGGCGGTGCGCAGTACGAGGTCTCCAGCCTGGTAGTGCAGCCGACCGCCGACCAGCTCGCGGGCGCGGGCACGGTCCCCGAAGCCCTGCGGCGCGAGTACACCCAGGTGCCCGACTCCCTGCCCGAGGTGGTCAGGAAGACGGCTGCCGAGGTGACGGCGGGGTCCGCCAACGCATACGAGAAGGCGGTGAAGCTGCAGAACTACTTCGCCTCGGAGGGCGGCTTCACGTACGACACCTCGGTGAACTCGGGTACCGGCAGCGCGGCGATCGGCCGCTTCCTGAGGGACAGGCGGGGCTTTTGCGTCCACTTCTCGTTCACCATGGCCGCGATGGCTCGGACGCTGGGGATTCCGGCCCGGGTCGCCGTGGGCTTCACGCCCGGTTCCGCGCAGTCGGACGGTTCGATGTCGGTCGGTCTGCGCGATGCGCATGCCTGGCCGGAGCTGTACTTCGAGGGTGTCGGATGGACCCGTTTCGAGCCGACGCCGACGCGCGGCTCCGTGCCGTCGTACACCCTGCCGGACACTCCCTCCGGCGACACCGCCGATCCGGCCCGGCCCGAGACGGGTGCCTCGGCTGCGGTTCCGGTCACGCCGTCCGCCTCGGACAGCTGCCCCGCGCAGCAGGGTGGCGGGCAGGGCGAGTGCGGCAGTTCGGCGCTCCCGGGAGCGGTGACGCCCACGGACACGGGGACGCCCCTGGGCACCGTGCTCGGACTGGTCCTGGTGGCCGTCCTCGTCCTGCTGCTCCCGATGCTGCCCATGTTCTGGCGCACGCGGGTCCGGGCCCGGCGGCTGGGTTCCTCCACGGGGCGCACCCCGGCGGACGCGACCGCGAGAACCCTGGCGGCCTGGCAGGAGATCACCGACACCGCGTGGGACCACGGCATCGAACCGGACGAGTCCCAGACCCCGCGCAAGGCCGCGGCCCGGGTGGTACGGATGGGCCGGCTGGACACGGAGGCGGCCGCTGCGGTGCACCGAGTGGCGAGCGCGGTGGAGCAGGTGCTCTATGCGCCCGAGCCGCGGGCCGTGTCGGGGCTCGCGGAGGACGCGCAGGCGGTACGGGCGGGCCTCCGCGGCTCCGCCGACCGGTTCAACAGGTTCCGCGCGGTCGTGGCACCGCGATCGGCCGTTCGAGTGGTGTGGGCGATGTCGGAGCGCGGAGCGGCACTGACGGGCCGGTGGCGGGCACCGCGGCGACCGGCGTGGTTGCGGCGCCCGTCCCGGCAGCAGGGCTGACGCCTCGCCCCGTGCGGGCCCGCCCTCGGGTCTGCACGGGGCACCGCGCACCGAGCTCGGCAGCGGCGCCCGAACGCTCTGCGCCTCCTCCCCTTCCCGGCCTCCGGACCCGCCCGCACGACCCCGCGCGCCGACCGACGGCCCGGGCAGGCGCAGGGTCGGAGCCGGGCAGGCGCAAGACGGGGCCGGGGAGGCGCAAGACGGGGCCGACAGGGGCCCGGGCAGGCGCAGGGCCGGGCCTGGCAGGGGCGAGCAGGTGCAGGGCGGGCCCGGCCTGCCAGGGCCCGGCAAGGTGCAGGGGCGCTCAGGGCGCGCAGGCCCCGACCCGGCTGCGTCCCGGGCGGCAGGAAAAGACGGCGGGGCGGGCAGGCGCACCTCTGCCCAGTGTCCTGGCACATACGTGAGGGGCGGTCGCAGAAATGCGACCGCCCCTCACCCATAAGTGTTTCTGAGCTACTGGCCCTGCTCATCGCGGCGGCGCTGCCACCGTTGTTCGATCCGGTTCATCACGGACCGGCGCTGTTTGGGCTGTCGGCGTTCGCCCGCACCACCCGCGCGGACTGCTTGTTGCTCGCCCGGCTTCGGCGCTTTGCGCCAACCGGTGACCGCGAGCACCGCGCAGCCCAGCATGACGAGGAACCCCACCACGCTGATCCAGATCTGCTGTGCGACCATTCCGGCCATGAGGAGCGCGATTCCCACCAGGAAGCCAGCAACCGCCTGGTAGACCCGTCGCCGGGTGTATGTACGCAGCCCACTTCCCTCGAGCGCTGTCGCGAACTTGGGATCTTCGGCGTACAGCGCTCGCTCCATTTGCTCGAGCATTCGCTGCTCGTGCTCCGAGAGCGGCACGGAGTCCTCCTCGTCGTCGGCCGCGGGGGGCGGCCGGTATGCGGCCCTTCCAGGATAGGCAGGGAATCGCCCCCGTGAAACCCGCCCTCATTGCCAATCAGCCAGTCCGGGCCGCCACGACGGCTCAGCTGCTGAGGCGTTGATTCCCCAACCTCCGATCCGTCATGCCGGATGGTGTCCCCCGATCATACGGGGCCAATGCCCTGATCGGGGCTGCTGGGGCGTACTCCGTCTGCAGCTGCGTTGCTGATCAGCCGCGCTGCCGGTCGCGATCCGGCCGGTGGCTCAGACCCGCCTGGTGCCCAGGACGTGCAACTGCGTCGCCACCGAGTGGAACGCCGGCAGCTCGGCGGCCGCCGTCTCCAGCTTGAGCAGGGCCTCCATCGCACCGGGCTCGGTGTCCACCAGGACGCCCGGCACCAGGTCGGCGAAGACACGGACACCATGGACCGCACCGACCTCGACATCCGCGCCCTCGACCAGCTCGGTGAGCTGCTCCGCCGTGTACCGCCGCGGCAGCGGGTCGCCATCGCCCCAGCGTCCCGCCGGATCGCCGAGCGCGTGCCTGGCCTCGGTGAAGTGACCGGCGAGGGCCCGGGCCAGAACCGCACCGCCGAGCCCGGCGGCGAGGAGGCTGAGCGCGCCGGACGGACGGAGCGCCTCGACCGCGTGCCGCACGCCCTCGGCGGGGTCGTCCACGTACTCCAGGACTCCGTGGCAGAGCACCGCGTCGTAGCCGTCGCGCCCGACCACGTCGAACAGACCGAGGATGTCCCCCTGGACCCCGTGGACCCGGTCGGCGACCCCGGCCTCGGCGGCGCGGCGCTCCAGCGCGAACAGCGCGTTGGGACTGGGATCGACGACGGTGACCCGGTGCCCCAGACGCGCGACGGGCACGGCGAAGTTGCCCGTACCGCCGCCGGTGTCCAGTACGTCCAGGACGTCCCTGCCGGTCGCCTTGACCTGGCGGTCGAGAGCGTCCTTGAGGATCTCCCAGACCACGGCGGTACGGAGGGAGGCACGGGGGCGCAGCTGGTCCGACACGGCAGTTGTCTCCTCGGCACGGTGCCGCCGCTGACGGCGGAGCGTGAACGGCGCAGGTAGTAGGTCCCGTCCACCCTATTGCCTTGCGCCGCCGTCGCCGTCATCCCGCATCCGACCGTCCCCCGCGGGGTTGCGGGAGGACCGGATGGAGGGACAGCAGCCGCTCCACCAGGCGAAGGAACATCGCCGCGTCGCGCAGCAGGTCGTCCGCGTCCCGCCGGCCGGCCGCACCCGGTATGCCCGCTTCCGCCCGGGCCCGGCGACGGGCGCCGGAGGCGAACAGCGCGCTCCACTCGGTGAGCTCGGGGGCGATTTCCGGCAGAACCTCCCAGGCGCTGCGGATCCGCTCCCGGCGCCGCCGGGAGGTCTCGGGGCGTCCGCGGACGGCGAGCACCGCGGCGGCGGTGCGCAGCGCGGCGAGGTGGGCGGTGGCATAGCGCTCGTTCGGTACGTCGAGAACAGCTGCCTCTTCGAGGCCGGCGCGGGCCTGGGCGAGGAGATCGAGAGCGGCGGGCGGCGCCGTGGTGCGCCGGAGTACGGGGTGGACGTCGTGTGCCGGACCGGTCGGTGAGGGGGCAGGGCCGTCTGCGCGGCGTCGCGGAGCGGCTGCTGCGGACGAGTGGGCCATGACAGAACCTCCTGTCTCGTAACGGCTTCGTGGCCGTCTGTATCCATCGTGACGGCCACCACTGACAATCGGCCCGAATCCCCCTCCGACCTGGGCTTTTGCCTCGATCGCAAGTTCGGGCTACCTTTTTGTACTGACTGGTCAGTGCAAAACGATGACGGGGAGGGTCAGTGGACAGCCTGGACAGCCCGCAGGGGGCAGCTGTCACAGCCGACGGTTTCGGCCTCAAGGGGCCGCGCGGATGGGCATTCCGGGACGTGACGTTCAGCGCCGCCCCCGGGTCCCTGATCGCGGTCGAGGGCCCCTCCGGCTCGGGCCGCACCTGCCTGCTGCTCGCTCTCACCGGCCGGATGCGCCCCACCGAGGGCGAGGCCGCGACAGGCGGCCTGCGCCTGCCGCGCCGGGCCTCCGCCGTACGCCGTATCGCGGCGCTGGGCCCGGTGCCCGGGGTCAGCGAACTCGACCCGGCCTTCACCGTCGCCGAGCACCTGCGTGAACGCGTCCTGTTGCAGCGCCGTTTCGACGGCTCCCTGCGCACCCTGCTGCGGCCGCGCCGCGAGCGCGCCGCCGAGGACCGGGCCCGGATCGACACCGCGCTGAAGGCGGCCGGGCTCGACCTCGCCACCCTGCCGAAGGCCGAGCGGACCTCCGTACGGGATCTGGAGCGGCTGGAGGCACTGCGGCTCTCCGTCGCCCTCGCGCTGATCGGCCGGCCACGGCTGCTCGCGGTGGACGACACCGATCTCAAGCTCTCCGACGCGGAACGCGCGAAGGCCTGGGAGCTGCTGCGTCTCCTCGCCGCCGACGGCACGACCGTGCTGGCCGTGTGCAGCCAGGCTCCCGAGGACGCCGTCACCGTGCGCACCGGCGCCACCAGCGCCACCAGCGCCACCAGCGCCACCAGCACAGCGGACTCCACGGACACAGACACGAACACAGACACGGACACGGACACCACCGGCGATGCCGCGTCACCGGCCGCCCCGGCACACGACGAAGGGACGGCCGATGCGTTCGCCGAGACTGGCCGCGCTTGAGCTGAGGCGCTTCGGCAGGGGGAAGCTGCCGCGCGCCGCGCTGGCCGCGCTCCTGCTGCTGCCGCTGCTCTACGGCGCCCTGTACCTGTGGTCGTTCTGGGACCCGTACGGCCGCCTGGACCGCATCCCCGTCGCGCTGGTCAACGACGACAAGGGCGCCTCCGCCGCGGGCAGGCACCTCGCGGCCGGCGACGAGATCACGGGCAAACTGCTCGACTCCCAGGTCTTCGAGTGGCACGAGGTGAGCGCCGCCGAAGCGCACAAGGGCGTCGAGGACGGCACGTACTACCTCTCGCTGACCATGCCCTCGGACTTCAGCGAGCGCATCGCCTCCAGCGCCGGCGACTCCCCCGAGACGGGTGCGCTCCAGGTGCGCACCAACGACGCGAACAACTACATCGTCGGTCAGATCTCCCGGACGGTCTTCTCCGAGGTCCGTACCGCCGCGTCCACCAACGCCTCCCGGGGCTTCCTCGACCGGATCTTCATCAACTTCTCCGATCTCCACGACGCGACGGCGAAGGCGGCCAAGGGCGCAGCCGACCTCGAGGGCGGGATCGGCAAGGCGAAGAAGGGATCGAAGGACCTCGCGGACGGGCTGAAGGACGCGAAGGCCGGCAGCAGCCGGCTGGCCACCGGCATCGTCCAGCTGAACAAGGGTGCGAGCGACCTGGAAACCGGCTCGCGCCAGGTCGCCGACGGCACCCAGCTGCTCGCCGACAAGGTCAACGGGGTGGCCGCCGACGTCCGCCCGTTCCTGAAGGACAACGGCAAGGCGATCGGCGACACGGCCCGGCTCGTCGCCGACTCCTCGCAGACCGTACGGGACAACCTCGACCTGCTGGTGGAGGCGGCGCCCACCGCCGCCACCGCCGCCCACACGGCCTCCGACGACCTCGCCGAGGTCCATCGCACCCGGTGCGTGGAGCAGCCGCTTCCCGATCCCACCGTCTGCGCGCCGCTGAAGCGGGCCGTGACGGCGGCGGCCGATGTCGCCGCCGTGGCCGACGACGTGAACGTCCTGGTCAGGAACCAGAACGGGGACCTCAAGAAGCTGCGCACCCAGCTGACCACCCTGCAGCAGCAGGCGAACGCACTCGCCGAGCGTTCGCCGCACCTGGACGAGGACCTGGAGAGCGCCGTCAAGAAGGTCAACGCGCTCAACACCGGTGCCCACAAGGTCGCCAAGGGCGCCGGCCGGCTGCACACCGGCCTGGCCACCGCCAAGTCGGGCTCCGCCGAGCTGAACACCGGTGTCGGCGACCTCAAGAAGGGTGCGACGAACCTCGACAGCGGGATGATCCGGCTCGGCGACGGTTCGGCCACGCTCGCCAAGGGGCTCGACGACGGGGTCGACAGGATCCCCGACTACGACAAGAAGGACCGGGACGCCCGTACGGGCGTCATGGCCGACCCCGTGCAACTGGCCTCCCAGTCGCTGCACGCCGCCCCGAACTACGGGACCGGCTTCGCCCCCTACTTCATCCCGCTCTCCCTCTGGGTCGGCGCGATGGTGGCGTACATGCTGATCCAGCCGCTCAACCGGCGTGCCCTGGCCGCCGGGGCACCGGCCTGGCGGATCGCCTTCGCGGGCTGGCTTCCGGTGGCCGCGATCGGTCTGCTCCAGGTGGCCGCGCTGATGTCCGTACTGCACTGGGGACTAGGCCTCCGGATGGCCCACGCCGCCGGCACGATCGGCTTCCTGGCCCTGGTCACCTGCTGCTTCGGGGCGATCGTGCAGTGGCTGAACGCCCGCTTCGGGGCGGCGGGCCGCATCCTCGTCCTCGCGGTGCTGATGCTCCAGCTGACCTCGGCGGGCGGCACGTACCCCGTACAGACGAGTCCGGGCTTCTTCAACGCGATCCATCCGTACCTGCCGATGAGCTACATCGTCGAGGGCCTGCGCCGCCTGATCACGGGCGGCGGACTCGGCCCGGTCTGGCAGGGCTGTGCGGTACTCCTGGCCTTCACCGCCGGGGCGCTCGCGCTGACCGCCGTCTCCGCGCGCCGCAAGCAGGTGTGGACCCTGGACCGGCTGCATCCGGAGCTGAGTCTGTGAGCGCTCCGGGACCTGTGAGAATCAGGAGTATGGAAAGCAGTAGCGCCACACGCCGCCAGGCCACCCGGCAGAAGCTCTACGAAGCGGCCGTGACCCTCATCGCGGAGAAGGGGTTCTCGGCCACCACGGTGGACGAGATCGCCGAGCGTGCCGGAGTCGCCAAGGGCACGGTGTACTACAACTTCAAGAGCAAGACCGAGCTCTTCGAGGAGCTCCTGCGCCACGGGGTCGGGCTGCTCACCTCCTCGCTGCGTACGGCGGCGGAGGAGACCGACGAGCGCGGCGGCAGCCGGGTCGAGGCGCTGGACGCCATGATCCGGGCCGGTCTGGTCTTCATCGACCGCTACCCGGCCTTCACCCAGCTGTACGTGGCCGAGCTGTGGCGCACCAACCGCGCCTGGCAGGCCACCCTGCTGGTGGTGCGTCAGGAGGCCGTCGCCGTCGTCGAGGGCGTCCTCAGGCAGGGTGTCGAGGGCGGCGAGCTGAGCGAGGAGATCGACATCCCGCTGACGGCGGCAGCGCTGGTCGGCATGGTTCTGGTGGCTGCGCTGGACTGGCAGGCGTTCCAGCCGGAGCGGTCGATCGACGACGTGCACTCGGCACTGTCCCTGCTGCTGCACGGGCGGGTCAGCGGGCGCTGACCCCGGGTCCGCCCGTCCTCCGGGACACACGAAGGCGCCGGTCCGTCAGGGCTCGATCCCCCGAGCCCCGCCTGACCGGCGCCTTCCGTGCTGCCGGAGGACCTTCCCCCGTGAACCCCGTGTCTCCCCCGTGGTCCCGAGTCCTCCGCCGTGCACCCCCGTTCGGAAAAGAGTGCCGCGCCTGTTCCGCCGCCCCGTGCCGGCGGTACCGGCGCAGCGCCCCTTCCGTGGTCCCCACTCTGCCGTTTCCGCAGGTCGCACCCCATCCGCGTCGCTACTCATCTCACCTCCTAGGTACGGATACTCAGACCTGCGCACCCGCACCCTCCCGCTCCGGTAGGGCGCCTGGTTACGATCACGTCCGTGTCCGTACTCCCCCTGGTGTTCACGAGTGGCTGGGCGAGCGGGATCAACGCCTACGCGGTGGTCCTCCTCCTCGGCGTCTTCGGCGCTACCGGAGTGACCGACGAGGTGCCGGCCTCGTTGCAGCGCGCCGACGTCCTGATCGTGGCCGGTGTGCTCTTCCTGTGCGAGGTGGTGGCGGACAAGATCCCGTACGTGGACTCGGTCTGGGACGCGGCGCACACCGTCATCAGGCCGCTCGCCGGGGCCGTCGTGGCGGCGCTGCTGGCGGGCGACAGCGGTTCGCTGCCGGAGGTCGCCGCCGGGGCCATCGGTGGTTCCACCGCGCTGATGAGCCATCTGGTGAAGGCGGGCACCCGGATGGCGGTCAACACCTCCCCCGAGCCGTTCAGCAACATCGCCGTGAGCACGGCCGAGGACCTGGGCGTCGCCGGAGTCGTCACCTTCGCCATATTCCATCCGTGGATCGCGGCTTCCGTCGCCGCGGCTCTGCTGGTGCTCGGCCTGGTGATACTGGTCTTCCTGGCCTCCAGGATCCGCCGGTTCCTGCGCCGCAGAGCGCAGCGGCGCGAGGAGAAACGGCTGGCCGTCCTCGCCTCCCACCGGCCTGACGGCTGAGCTGTCGGCGGCGGCCGTTAAGGTCGCAGCCATGGCACGTATTGCGGTGATCGGCGCCGGGTTGGGCGCGATGTCGGCGGCGGCACGGCTGGCCGTGGCAGGCCACCGGGTGACGGTGTACGAGCGGTCGGGGACGTTCGGCGGCTCGCTCGGCCGCCATGCCCTGGACGGCTTCACGTTCGACACGGGACCCGGCCTGCTCCATCTGCCCGCCGTCTACCGCGACCTGTTCGTGAAGACCGGCAAGGAACCGCTGGAGCGGTGCGTCACCCTGACCCAGGTCGACCCGGCGAGCCGCCATGTCTTCGCGGACGGCACCGATGTGTCCCTGCCGAACGCCTCGCGGGCCGGCGTCGTCGGAGCCCTGGACGCCGCCCTCGGGGGCGGCGCCGGCGGGAGCTGGGGCGCGTTCCTCGACCGGGCGGGGGACGCCTGGGACCGGTCCCGGCGGCCCCTGCTGGAGGAGCCGCTGCGCCCCGACTGGCAGGTGCTGACCCGTGATCCGTATCCGGCGCCCGTGCGGCGGCGGCTGCTGCGCCCCGCCCTTCGGGCCGGCACGGTGACGGAAGTCGGCTCCTGGGAGCTGGCGGATCCCCGGCTGGCGGCCCTGCTGGACGGGTACGCGCTGTCGTACGGCCTCGATCCCCTGCACGCCCCGGCGAGCACGGCCCTGCTGCCGTACATGGAGGAGACGTTCGGCAGTTGGTACGTCTCCGGCGGCATGCGGGCACTGGCGCAGGCGGTGTACGAGCGGTGTCTGGCCCGGAAGGTGGAGTTCGTCTTCGGCGCGGAGGTGGCCCGGGTCCTGGAGAAGGACGGCAGGGCTGCGGGCGTGGAGCTGGCGGACGGGACGGTCGCGGAGGCGGCTCACGTGGTGCTGGGGGCCCGGCCGCACGCCGGTCTGATCCCCGCTCAGGAGCTCTGGCAGGACGGCGACGTGACGGTTCAGCCCCGGCCTCGGGGCTCCGCCCCGACCGGCCGGTTCCTGGTGCTGCTGTCGCTGCGCGGCGCCAGGCCCGCGGATGCCGTGCACCGGACGCTGGTGCATCCGGCGGACGGGGGGGCCGAGCGCGAGGCGGTGTTCGGCGGCCGCCTCGCCACGCACCCCACGGTGACGGTGCTGCGCCCCGACGATCCCTCCACCCGCCCCGACGACGCCCACGAGGCCGTGACGCTGACGGCGACCGTCGCCCCGCACGGCCCGGTGGACTGGACGGACGAGGGGCTGCGTGCCCGGTTCGCGGACACCCTGATCGACGCCGCGGGCGCTGCCGTGCCGGCCCTGCGGGACCGGATGCTGCGCATGGAGGTGCGGACACCCGCGGAGTCCGCGGCCGAGACTGGCGCGCCGGGCGGCGCCGTTCCCGCGCCCGCGCTGGCGGGCGCGGAGGGCGGCTACCTCCACGCGGGCAATCGCACCCGGCTGCCGGGACTGTTCCTGGCGGGCGGCTGGTCGCATCCCGGCGGCGGTCCGGCTCACGCGGGGATGTCGGGGGCGCTCGTCGCGGGGCTCATCGTCGAGGGGGACGGGTTCCGCGGCTCGCAGTGAGTGCCGCGGCCGGGACCGGAGCGAGGCGGCGCTTGGCCCCGCGGGCGGGGACCGGTCCCCGCCCTGGCGATGCTTCGCCCCCCGGTCGCCTGAGGGGCACCCCGTCAGGCGCTGGGGATCAGTAGCGGTACTGCTCGTTGTAGCCCGTGTCGTAGCCGTTCGGATACGGCGCCGGAGCGGGCTGCTCGGGAGGCGTCGGCGGGTACTGCTCGCCCTCGCGCTGCTGCGGCACCCAGACACCCCCCGGCGGGGTCTCGGAGGCGTACGGCTGGGACTGGGCGTACGGGTCGGCGAACTGCTGGCCGCCGCCGTAGCTGTCGTAGGTCCCGTCGCTCCCGTAGTTCCCGTACTGCGGGGTGCTCGCGGTGGTGCCGATGTACGGGTCGGAGTACGCGGCGTACTGCTGCTGGTCCGTGCCGTAGTCGTACTGCCCGGCTCCCGCGTAGGTGTCCTGGCCGGCTCCCGCGTAGGGGGCTTCCTGGCCCTGCGCCGGGTACGCGGAGTAGTCGGTGTACGCGGCGTACTGCGGTTGCCCCTGCGGCTGCTGGTGCTCCTGGTACTGACCCTGCTGGTACTGGTCCTGCTGGTGTTCGTGCTGGGGGCGGTGATCGGTGTAGATGCCGTACTGCCCCGTGTCGTCGGGCAGCGGCTCGGGCGCGTAGACCGCGGCCGGACCGGTCTGCGGCGCGGCGTCCGGCCGGGCCGGCTCCTCACCGTCGTGCTCCATCTCCAGGTCCGAGACCTGGAGCGTGGGCTCGCGGTCGGTGCCGCCGCGACGGCGCCGGCTCTCCCCGGGGCTGCCCCCTATGGCCCAGCCGGTCGAGAAGCCGCGGCGGAACGAGAGCGTGACGTACGTCTGGCCCGTCGCGAAGGCGATCGCGCCGACGGCGATGACGAACACGGACGGCATCAGGACACCGATGACGACACCGACGAAGCCGGTGAAGGCGAGCAGGCGCCAGCGCAGGCGTGCCTTGTACTGCAGCAGCACCTCACCGAGCAGCCACAGCGCAACGATGCCGAACGCGATGTAGAGGACCGTCCAGCCCATGCCCGCCCCCTTCTACGGCCACCGCCCCGGGTCGCGGCGGGTACGGCCGGTCACGACTGCTTGTGCAGTCCGAGATTCTCGTAGATTTCGAGCGTCGCCGTCGAGTTGTTCAACGTGATGAAGTGCAGCCCGGGGACACCCTCGGAAAGCAGCTTCGCGCAGAACCGCGTTGCGAAGTCGATGCCAATGGAGCGTACAGCGGCGGGATCGTCCTTGGCTGCGAGGATGCGTTCTTTCAGGGATGCGGGCAGCGTCGCATTGCTGAGCTGCGCGAATCGCTCCAATTGCCCGACGCTCGTGAGGGGCATCACCTCGGGGATGATCGGGGTTTCGCAACCCGCAGCGACCACCCGGTCACGCATCCGCAGATAACTCTCCGGATCGAAGAACATTTGCGTGATCGCGTAATCCGCACCGGCGCGGCACTTGTCCACGAAATGCCGGATGTCGGTGTCCCAGTCGGCCGAGCGCGGGTGCCGTTCGGGGAATGCCGCGACGCCGACGCAGAAATCGCCGGATTCCTTGATCAGCCGGACGAGGTCCGCCGCGTACCGCACGCCCTGGGGGTGCTCGACCCACGGGCCCATCGGGTCGCCCGGCGGGTCTCCGCGCACGGCGAGGATGTTCCGGATGCCGGCGTCCGCGTACTGACCGACCATGTTGCGCAGTTCGGCGATGGAGTGGTTGACCGCCGTGAGGTGCGCGACCGGCGTGAGCGTGGACTCGGCTGCGATGTCCTGGGTCGCCTTCACCGTGCCGGCCCGGGTGGATCCGCCGGCTCCGTACGTCACGGAGACGAAGCTCGGTCCCACCGCCTCGACCCGGCGCAGCGCGTTCCAGAGGTTCCGTTCGCCCTTCTCGGTCTTGGGCGCCCAGAACTCGAAGGAGTACGAGGTCTTGCCGGTCTCGAGCATCTCACGCACGGTGCGCGCGTGATCTGTCCTGGTGGAAGGTGTACCAAGGGCCATACCGGCAGGTTAACCAGGGCACGGCAAGCTCCCAACCGAACTGGGGCGATTTGCCTTGATTACCCGCTTCTTTGTCCACACTTCGGACACTCATGTCTCAAACCGACGCCTTCGGATCCCGAATCACCCGTCGGTGCGGTCGCGGATCCTTCCCGCCAGTCCGGCAGCGGCAGCAGCGGGATCGGACGCCTCCGTGACGGCCCGCACGACGACGACCCGGCGCGCTCCGGCGTCCAGCACCTCGTCGAGGTTGCCCGCGTCGATCCCGCCGATGGCGAACCACGGACGGGCGGGGGCGAGCGAAGCGGCGTAGCGGACGAGATCCAGGCCGGGGGCGTGCCGGCCGGGCTTGGTCGGCGTGGGCCAGCAGGGGCCGGTGCAGAAGTAGTCCACACCGGCTTCGGCGACGGCCGCGTCGACCTCGGACTCGGCGTGGGTGGAGCGGCCGATGACCACGTCATCGCCGATGATCGCGCGTGCGGCCGGGACCGGCAGGTCGCCCTGGCCCAGGTGCAGCACGTCGGAACCGATGGCGTGGGCGACGTCGGCCCGGTCGTTGACCGCGAGGAGCTTGCCGTGGCGCTTGCAGGCGTCGGCGAAGACCGCGAGGTGTTCGAGTTCCTCGGCCGCCTCCATGCCCTTGTCGCGCAGCTGGATGATGTCCACGCCACTGGAGAGGACCGCGTCGAGGAACGCGGAGAGGTCACCCTGGCGCCGGCGGGCGTCCGTGCACAGGTAGAGCCGGGCATCGGACAGCAGCGCGCGAGGCGTGGACATGGTGCGGTTCCCCCCGGGGAAGGCGATGGCGGTGTTTCGGTGGCGCCGCGCGGGGACGCGGGCCGCGTCGTGCGGCCCGCGTCCCCGTGCGGCTGTCGGTCAGACGGCGAGCGCCTGGGCGCGGCGCTTCACCTCCGTGCCGCGATTCTCACTCAGCGCCTGCGCGGGCGTGCCCGGCAGGCTCGGGTCGGGGGTGAAGAGCCATTCCAGCATCTCCGCGTCGGAGTAGCCGTCGTCCCTCAGGAGCGTCAGGGTCCCCGAAAGGCCCTTGACCACCTTGTCGCCGTCGATGAAGGCGGCAGGCACCTGGAGCGCACGGTTCTCACCACGTCGTACGGCAATGAGCTGGCCGTCCTTGACCAGCTGGCGCACGCGCGTCACCTCGACACCGAACATTTCGGCGATGTCGGGAAGGTGGAGCCAGGCAGGGACGAGAGCATCGATCTTTGCGTCAATCTCGGTCACGGGGACAAGCGTGCCATCCCGGACCGACAGCCGGTACCCGGGGCCGCCCGTACGGGGGCCCGGATACGCCGTCAGAGCGTGGCCGATTTCAGGGGCACGGAGGGGTCCGCGACCCGCTCCGGGGCGAGCTCCGCCCCCGATTCGACGAGTTTGCGCCCCTGCGCCAGATCGCGCGGACGGCCGACCGCCAGTACGGCGACGAGCGCTCCGGCGCGCAGCCAGCACACCGTCCACGTGGGTTCGGCCGGATCGCCTCGCCACACCAGGGTGTCGGCCCCCGTGTGGTGGCCCGCGTACTGGACGAAGCGGCCGAACTGCTCGGACCAGAAGTAGGGCACGGGGTCGTAGACCGGGGGCTGCCCGTCGCCCTCCGGGGTGGCGGCGGTGACGGCTGCGGCGACGGTCCGCGGCCCCTGGAGGGCGTTGTCCCAGTGGTGGACGAGCAGCCGCTCGCCGTACCTGGCCGAGGGGAACGAGGCGCAGTCCCCGACCGCGTACACATCGGGGAGCGAGGTGCGCAGTGAGGCGTCCGCGGTCACCGATCCGTCCGGGCCGAGTTCGATCCCCGATCCGGCCAGCCAGCCGGTCGCGGGCCGGGCGCCGATGCCGACGACGACCGCGTCCGCCGGAATCTCGCGGCCGTCCGCCAGGACCACGTGACCGGCTTCGACGCGGTCGACGCGGACGCCGGTGAGGAGTCCGGCGCCGCTCTCGGCGTACCAGCCGGTCATGGGGGCCGCCACCTCCGCGGGCAGCGCGCCGGCCAGCGGGCGTTCGGCCGCCTCGACGACGGTGACCGTACA
Source organism: Streptomyces sp. NPDC002809 (assembly GCF_040295435.1). Classification (NCBI taxonomy): domain Bacteria; kingdom Bacillati; phylum Actinomycetota; class Actinomycetes; order Kitasatosporales; family Streptomycetaceae; genus Streptomyces; species Streptomyces sp. NPDC002809. The sequence continues at coordinate 35,140 of NZ_JBEOVJ010000046.1, read as the reverse complement.
GCCGGCCGCGCGGGCCGCGGTGGCGAACTCGGCGCCGATCCAGCCCGCGCCGACGACCACGACATCGTGCCGCTGTTCGAGGACCGGACGAAGCCGTGCGGCGTCGTCCAGCGTGCGCAGGAGGTGGACGCCCGGGACGCCCTCGGTGCCTGGCAGCATCAGGGGCTCGGCTCCGGTGGCGACAACCAGGACGTCGTAGGGGACGGGCCCGTCCGGAGTGTCCAGTTCGTGGTCGCCCGCGCGCAGCGCGGTCACGTCGAGGCCGAGCCGCAGGGTGATGTCCAGCGCCTCGAAGTCGATGTCGAAGGCCGAGTCCTCGGCCTTGCCGAGAAGGACGGCCTTCGACAGCGGGGGCCGGTCGTAGGGCTGGTGCGGTTCGGCGCCGATCAGCGTGACGGGGCCGGTGAAGCCCTGCTCCCGCAGGGCCACCGCCGTCTGCACGCCCGCCATGCCCGCTCCGGCGATCACGACGCGGCGGCTCTGCCACGGCTCTGTCTGCTGTTGTCCGGTCTGCTCGTCCACCCGTCCACCTTAAGCAACTGACGGTCCGTCAGGAAGATGCCGCCCGGCTCGCCGTCACCGGACCACCGCGCCCGTGCCCCCGTTCGCGGCACCACCGGCTCCTCTTGCCGGTGGCGCGGGGCAGGGGTTTAGGGTAGCCGTGCACATCACTCGCGGGAGCCCGGTCGTACCGGGCTGAGAGGGAGGCTGGACGGCCTTCGACCGTACGAACCTGATCCGGGTCATGCCGGCGAAGGGAGGGGCTGGACGCCCATGCGCACACACCGTACGAACGGGTCCGACGTCCTTGTCATCGGGGGCGGCATCATCGGCCTGGTGACCGCCTGGCGGGCCGCGCAGCGCGGCCTGGCCACCGCGGTCGTCGATCCCGAACCGGGCGGCGGCGCAGCCCGGGTCGCGGCGGGGATGCTGGCCGCCGTCACCGAACTCCACTACGGCGAGGAGATGCTGCTCGGCCTCAACGTCGCCTCCGCCGCGCGCTATCCGGCGTTCGCGGCCGAGCTGGAGGCGGCGAGCGGACAGGACATCGGCTTTCGCACCTGCGGCACCCTGGCCGTCGCGCTCGACGCCGACGACCGCGCCCATCTGCGGGAACTCCACGCCCTGCACTGCCGCTCGGGCCTGGAGTCGGAGTGGCTCACCGGCCGGGAGTGCCGCCGCCTCGAACCGATGCTCGCACCGGGCATACGCGGCGGGCTGCGGGTCGACGGCGACCACCAGGTCGACCCGCGACGGCTGGCCGCCGCACTGCTGACGGCGTGCGAGCGGGCCGGGGTCGTCCTCCACCGCCAACGGGCCGAGCGGCTCTCGGTCACGGGCGACCGGGCCACCGGAGCCGTACTCGCCGACGGTACGCGGCCGGAGGCCGATCAGGTCGTGCTCGCCGCGGGCAGCCTCAGCGGCCGGCTCGCAGGGGTGCCGAAGCATGTCCTGCCCCCGGTCCGTCCGGTGAAGGGCCAGGTACTGCGGCTGACCGTGCCCACGACGTACGCGCCCTTCCTCTCCCGCACCGTGCGGGCCGTGGTCCGGGGCAGCCACGTCTATCTCGTGCCGCGTGAGAACGGCGAGCTGGTCATCGGCGCCACCAGCGAGGAGATGGGCTGGGACACCACCGTCACGGCGGGCGGTGTGTACGAGCTGCTGCGCGACGCGCACGAACTGGTGCCGGGCATCACCGAGCTGCCGCTCACCGAGACCCGCGCCGGTCTGCGCCCCGCCTCCCCCGACAACGCCCCGCTGCTCGGCCGCACCGCGCTGCCCGGCCTCCATCTCGCCACCGGCCACCACCGCAACGGGGTGCTGCTCACCCCCGTCACCGGGGACGCCATGGCGCAGCTGCTGGCGGACGGCGAGCTGCCCGAGGTGGCCCGCCCCTTCTCCGCCGGCCGTTTCTCGCCCGCCGCCGCCCCCGTACCTCAGGAGCAGCCCGCATGACCGAGCCCACCCCTCTCTCCGTCTCCGTGAACGGCGAGGCCCTCGCCGTCGCGCCGGGCACCACCCTGGACGCCCTCGTCGCCTCACTGACCAGCGCTTCCTCGGGCGTCGCGGCCGCCCTGAACGAGACCGTCGTGCCGCGCGGCCAGTGGCCGGCTGCCGCGCTCACCGACGGCGACCGGGTCGAGGTCCTCACCGCGGTCCAGGGAGGCTGACCATGTCCGACGACGTCTTCACCCTCGGCGGCACCGCGTTCGGCTCCCGGCTGATCATGGGGACGGGCGGGGCGCCCAGCCTGGATGTGCTGGAGCGGTCCCTGACCGCCTCCGGCACCGAGCTGACGACCGTGGCGATGCGCCGGCTCGACCCGACCGTGCAGGGCTCCGTGCTCTCCGTGCTGGAGAAGCTCTCCATCCGGGTGCTGCCGAACACGGCGGGCTGCTTCACGGCGGGCGAGGCCGTGCTCACCGCCCGGCTCGCCCGTGAGGCGCTCGGCACCGACTGGGTCAAGCTGGAGGTGGTGGCGGACGAGCGCACCCTGCTGCCCGACCCCATCGAGCTGCTGGACGCCGCGGAGACGCTGGTGGACGACGGCTTCACCGTGCTGCCGTACACGAACGACGACCCGGTGCTGGCCCGCAAGCTGGAGGACGTGGGCTGTGCGGCGATCATGCCGCTCGGCTCCCCCATCGGCTCCGGTCTGGGCATCCGGAACCCGCACAACTTCCAGCTGATCGTCGAGCAGGCTCGGGTCCCGGTGATCCTGGACGCGGGCGCCGGCACGGCGTCGGACGCTGCGCTCGCCATGGAACTGGGATGCGCGGCCGTGATGCTGGCGTCCGCGGTGACCCGGGCCCAGGAGCCCGAGCTGATGGCCGCCGCGATGCGTCACGCGGTGGAGGGCGGGCGGCTCGCGTACCGCGCGGGGCGGATTCCCCGCCGCCACTTCGCCGAGGCGTCGTCACCGACGGCGGGGCGGGCGGTGCTGGATCCGGAGCGCCCGGCGTTCTGAGTCCGGAGGCCCGGCCGGTGCGTGAGGCGGATCTCATGTCCCTGCCGGAGCACGCCTGGGCCCCGTGCCACACCCGTTCCGCGACGGCGGATCGCATGTCCCTGTCACGGCTCGGCTGCAGTTGGGCTCCGGGATCGCCCCGGCCAGTCGGCCGTGTCCGCGGTGGCTCGTAGACTCGCCTGCGTGGATACGACCCTCCAGGACCCTCTCGTCGGGCAGCTGCTCGACGGCCGCTACCGCGTCGATGCCCGCATCGCCGTGGGCGGCATGGCCACGGTCTACCGGGCCATGGACACCCGGCTCGACCGGGTGCTCGCCCTCAAGGTGATGCATCCGGCGCTCGCGACCGACGCCTCGTTCGTCGAGCGCTTCATCCGCGAGGCCAAGTCGGTGGCCCGGCTCGCGCACCCCAACGTGGTCGCGGTCTTCGACCAGGGCGCCCACGGGCAGTACGTCTACCTCGCGATGGAGTACGTCGCGGGGTGCACGCTGCGCGACGTGCTGCGTGAGCGGGGCGCTCTGCAGCCGCGGGCCGCGCTGGACATCCTGGAGCCGGTGCTCGCCGCCCTGGGGGCCGCACACCGGGCGGGCTTCGTCCACCGGGACATGAAGCCGGAGAACGTACTGATAGGCGACGACGGCCGGGTCAAGGTCGCCGACTTCGGGCTGGTCCGGGCCGTGGGCTCGGTCACGAACACCACCGGGTCCATCCTGGGCACCGTCTCCTATCTCGCCCCCGAGCAGATCGAGCACGGCACCGCGGACACCCGCGCCGATGTGTACGCGTGCGGTGTCGTGCTGTACGAGATGCTCACGGGCACCAAGCCGCACACCGGGGATTCCCCCGCCCAGGTCATCTACCAGCACCTCAACGAGGACGTCCCGCCCCCCTCCGCCGTCGTCCCCGGTCTCGCGGCCGAGCTCGACGAGCTGGTGGCGAGCGCCACCGCCCGTGACCCCGGGATCCGGCCGTTCGACGCGGTGGCGCTGCTCGCCGAGTCCCGCAGGGCCCGGGCCGGCCTCACCGACGCACAGCTCGACGCCGTGCCGCCGCAGGCCCTGGCCGAGGTGCACGACGACGCCGAGGACCGCACGAGCGTGATCCCCCGGGTGCTGCCGCCGGGCCAGGGCACCGCCCACCACACCAGCCGGCTCGAGATGCCACCCCAGCCGCCCCCGCAGCCGCCGGGCCGTCGAGCGGGGCTGCGCGGGACACCGCGGCGCGGTGTCATCGCGGCGGTCCTCGCCGTGCTCCTGGTCCTGGGGGTCGGCGGTGGCGTCTGGTACATCAACTCCGGACAGTTCACCCGCGTCCCCTCGCTGCTGGGTCAGAGCGAGAAGGCGGCCAAGGAGCGGCTCTCGAAGGCCGGTCTCGAACTCAAGGGCGTGCGGCGGGCCTACAGCGACACCGTCGACCGGGGCAAGGTGATCAGCAGCGACCCGAAGTCCGGTGCCCGCATCCGGGGCAACGGCTCGGTGGCGCTGGTCCTCTCGCGCGGTCCCGAGATCGTGACGGTCCCCGATGTCCAGGGCCTCGAGCTCTCCGAGGCCAGACGTCAGCTGGAGAAGAAGGGCCTCGCGCCCGGCATGACCACCAAGGAGTTCAGCGAGGACGTGGCCGCCGGCGAGGTGGTGCGCACGGAACCCGAGGCGGGCGCCGAGCGCCACCCGGACTCCGCGGTCGCGCTCGTCGTCTCCAAGGGCAGCCCGGTGGACGTCCCCGACGTCACCGGCCTCTCCGTCGAGGACGCCACCGCCGCGCTGGACGACGAGGGACTGAAGGCGAAGGTGCTGCCGGACCGGGTGAACTCCCCCGAGGACGCCGGCGACATCGCTCGCCAGTCCCCCGTCGAGGGTGAGGAGGCCGCCGAGGGCGACACCATCACGCTGACGGTCTCCGAGGGCCCGCGGATGATCGACGTCCCGGACGTCACCGGCAAGGACGTCGACGACGCCCGCAGCGAGCTGGAGGACGCGGGCTTCGAGGTCAAGGTCGACCGCCCGTTCCTGTCCTTCAGCGACACCGTCGCCGGCCAGTCCGTCGACGGCGGCGACCAGGCCCCCGAGGGCAGCACCATCACCATCAAGACCAAGGGGCTCTAGATCCGTATGCGCAACCCTGTCGGCGGCCACATCCCGGTGGCCGGCGGCCTCGCCAAGGTCGGTCTGCCCTACGCCCGCGAGATGGGGGCTGAGGCCGTCCAGGTCTTCGTCGCCAATCCGCGCGGCTGGGCCACCCCGGCCGGGAACCCGGCGCAGGACGAGTTGTTCCGCACCGAGTGCGCCGCCGCGTCCATGCCTGTGTACGTCCACGCCCCGTACCTGATCAACTTCGGCTCGCACACCCCGGCGACCGTGGAGAAGTCCGTGGAGTCCCTGCGCCACTCCCTGCGCCGGGCCCGCGAGATCGGTGCCCTGGGCGTCGTGGTGCACACCGGTTCGGCGACCAACGGCCGGCCGCGCGAGGAGGCGCTGGCGCAGGTGCGTGCCCACATGCGGCCCCTGCTGGACGAGCTGACCCACGACGACGACCCGTTCCTGCTGCTCGAGTCGACCGCCGGCCAGGGTTACTCGCTCTGCTCACGGACCTGGGACTTCGGACCGTACTTCGACGCGCTCGACGCCCATCCGAAGCTCGGCATCTGCCTCGACACCTGCCACATCTTCGCGGCGGGACACGACCTGGCCGGTCCGGCGGGCATGAAGGAGACGCTGGACCTGCTGGTGGAGACGGTGGGCGAGGGCCGGCTGAAGCTGATCCACGCAAATGACTCCAAGGACGTCGCCGGGGCGCACAAGGACCGGCACGAGAACATCGGGTCGGGCCACATCGGCGAGGAGCCGTTCCGCGAGCTGTTCTCCCACCCGGCCACCGAGGGCGTTCCGCTGGTCATCGAGACGCCCGGCGGCAAGGAAGGGCATGCGGCGGACGTCGCCCGGCTGAAGGAGCTGCGCGGCCGGGGCTGACCGGGCGGACACCCATTGAGGAATACCCCAGGGGGGTATAGCGTTCTTGCTGTCGGCAGGAACCGCTCCTCGGCATTGGGGGAACACCATGCAGGACCACACGCAGCACGCCGGTCACCCCGACCACAGCATCCACGCCGGCCACACCAGCCATGCCAACCACTCGGACCACGCCGGCCACACCGACCACTCCGGTCACGGTTCCGGCGGCGTCAGCTGGGCGATGGCGGCCCGCGCGACCCTCCACTGCCTCACCGGATGCGCCATCGGTGAAATCCTCGGCATGGTGATCGGCACCGCACTCGGCTGGGGCAACGTCCCGACGATGGTCCTCGCGATCGTCCTGGCGTTCTTCTTCGGCTACACGCTGACGCTGCGGTCGGTCGTGAAGGCGGGCGTCGACTTCAGGACGGCGTTCCGGGTCGCCCTCGCGGCCGACACGCTCTCGATCGCGGTGATGGAGCTGATCGACAACGGGGTGATCGTCCTGTGGCCGGGCGCCATGGACGCGATGCTCTCGGACGTCCTGTTCTGGGGAGCGCTCGCGATCTCGCTGGCCGTCGCGTTCGTCGTCACCACACCGGTGAACAAGTGGATGATCGGGCGCGGCAAGGGACACGCGGTGGTGCACCGGTACCACCACTGAGGCGGTACGGGAGGAGCCTGCACGGCCGGATCAGAGCTCGGGGCCTTCCCCGGGCTCTTCCTGGTAGGAGTAGCGCTGTTCCTTCCAGGGATCGCCGATGTTGTGATAGCCGCGTTCCTCCCAGAAGCCGCGGCGGTCGGCGCTCATGTACTCGATGCCCCGGACCCACTTGGGGCCCTTCCAGGCGTACAGGTGCGGTACGACGAGCCGGAGCGGGAAGCCGTGTTCGGCGGTGAGCAGCTCGCCGCCCTTGTGGGTGGCGAACAGGGCTCGCTCGGAGGTGAAGTCGTCGAGCCGGAGGTTCGAGCTGAAGCCGTACTCGGCCCAGACCATCACATGGGTCACCTGCGGCGCGGGCGGCGCGAGCGCCACGACGTCACGGGCGAGCACCCCGCCCCACTCGGCACCGAGCATGCTGAACTTGGTCACGCAGTGCAGATCGGCGACGACCGAGGAGAAGGGCAGCGCCGAGAACTCCTGATGGTTCCAGCAGTGCTTCTCGCCGTCGGCCGTGGCCCCGAAGACCCGGAACTCCCAGCGGTCGGGCTTGAACTTGGGCACCGGACCGTAGTGGGTAACCGGCCAGCCACGCTGCAGTCGCTGTCCCGGCGGAAGCTCGGACTGCTCTGATGCGCGGTGTTCCCGGCTTTCCGGCTGACCCATGTCTCCATGGTGACAGACAGGCAGGGGTGGTCATGACCAGGGCAGAGGCGTTTCGGGCAACTCGTACTAAGCATGCACTTACTGGACGCTCACCGGGTGCGATGCGAAGATGCGGCCAACTTGCCCAGTTCACCGGTTGGAAGGAGCCTCTGCGATGCAGGGCGACCCCGAGGTCCTCGAGTTCCTGAACGAACAGCTGACCGCCGAATTGACTGCCATCAACCAGTATTTCCTGCATGCAAAGATGCAGGACAACTTCGGCTGGACGAAGCTCGCGAAGTACACGCGCTCCGAGTCCTTCGACGAGATGAAGCACGCCGAGATCCTGACCGACCGCATCCTTTTCCTCGATGGACTGCCGAATTACCAGCGGCTCTTCCACGTACGCGTGGGCCAGACGGTGACCGAGATGTTCCAGGCGGACCGCCAGGTCGAGGTGGAGGCGATCGACCGCCTCAAGCGGGGCATCGAGCTGATGCGCAACAAGGGCGACATCACGTCCGCGAACATCTTCGAGTCGATCCTGGCGGACGAGGAGCACCACATCGACTATCTCGACACCCAGCTGGAACTGGTCGAGAAGCTCGGTGAGCCGCTCTACATCGCCCAGCTGATCGAGCAGCCGGAGAGCTGACCGCCGCGGGACCGCGCATACGGCCGGCCGGGCCGCCGGATGTCGGGCGGCGTCGGTGTCAGGCGGCGTCGGGAAGAGCCACTGGCGCGGAAAGAGGGCCGGCGCCGGAAGCGATGCCCTGATCGGCATCGGAAGCGGCGCCGGCCGTGACGCGGTCCGCGGTGCCCGGTGCCTGCTTCTGGTCGAGCAGCTCACGCCGCGGGCAGGAGCCGCGGCCGAGCATCGCCTGGATGGTGCGGACGCAGCCACCGCAGTCGGTCCCCGCCTTGCAGGCGGAGGCTATCTGGCGGGGCGTACAGGCTCCGGCTTCCGCATGCTTCTTGACCTGCTGCTCCGTAACGCCGAAGCACGAGCAGACGTACATGCGGTTCACCTCCCGACGGGATGGATCGTGGGCGCCGCCCCGATAATCGGTGAGGCTAACCTAACCTTACCCGTCGCTCAAGGCCCGTAAAAGCCCCGGAACGCCCTGTGGGGCACGGATCACATCGATCCGTGCCCCACAGTCGTACGCGTGCTTCGTTCGGTGACGCCTACTGGTCCCGGTACATCTCGGCGACCAGGAACGCGAGGTCCAGCGACTGGCTGCGGTTGAGCCGCGGGTCGCAGGCCGTCTCGTAACGCTGGTGGAGGTCGTCCACGAAGATCTCGTGGCCGCCGCCGACGCACTCGGTGACGTCGTCACCGGTGAGCTCGACGTGGATACCGCCCGGGTGCGTGCCGAGGCCCTTGTGCACCTCGAAGAAGCCCTTGACCTCGTCCAGGACGTCGTCGAAGCGGCGGGTCTTGTGGCCGGACGCGGCCTCGAAGGTGTTGCCGTGCATCGGGTCGGTCACCCAGGCCACGGTCGCGCCCGAGGCGGTGACCTTCTCGACGAGCTCCGGGAGCTTGTCGCGGACCTTGTCGGCGCCCATCCGCACGACGAAGGTCAGCCGGCCGGGCTCGCGCTCGGGGTCGAGGCGCTCGATGTAGCCGAGGGCCTCGTCGACGGTGGACGTCGGGCCGAGCTTGATGCCGATGGGGTTGCGGATCTTCGAGGCGAACTCGATGTGCGCACCGTCCATCTGACGGGTGCGCTCACCGATCCACACCATGTGGGCCGAGGTGTCGTACAGCCGGCCGGTCCGCGAGTCGACGCGGGTCAGCGCCGACTCGTAGTCCAGCAGCAGGGCCTCGTGCGAGGCGTAGAACTCGACGGCCTTGAACTCGGCCGGGTCCGTCCCGCACGCCTTCATGAAGTTCAGCGCGTTGTCGATCTCGCGGGCCAGGGCCTCGTAGCGCTGGCCGGACGGGGACGACTTCACGAAGTCCTGGTTCCAGGCGTGCACCTGGCGCAGGTCGGCGTAGCCACCGGTGGTGAAGGCGCGGACGAGGTTCAGCGTGGAAGCGGATGCGTGGTACATCCGCTTCAGCCGGTCCGGGTCCGGGATGCGCTCGGCCTCGGTGAAGGCGAAGCCGTTCACGGAGTCGCCGCGGTAGGTCGGCAGGGTCACGCCGTCGCGGGTCTCGGTCGGCTTGGAGCGCGGCTTGGAGTACTGACCGGCGATCCGGCCCACCTTGACGACGGGCACGGAGGCCGCGTAGGTGAGGACGGCACTCATCTGGAGCAGCGTCTTCAGCTTGGCGCGGATGTGCTCGGCAGACACGGCGTCGAAGGCCTCGGCGCAGTCACCACCCTGCAGCAGGAACGCCTCGCCCTTGGCGACGGCTCCCATGCGGGCGCGCAGCTGGTCGCACTCGCCGGCGAAGACGAGCGGCGGATACGACGCGAGGTCCGCGAGTACATCGCGCAGCGCCTCGGAGTCGGGGTACTCGGGCTGCTGCGCCGCGGGAAGGTCTCGCCAGGTGTTGCCACCGGCGACGGAGGTATTGGCGTTCACGGTCACGGTTCCCACATTACGGGGTCGCGTCCACCGGTTTTCCGGGTGCTCAACGGATGAGACGGACACCCGGCCCGGTCAGTGACGGGGGCCACAACCGGCCCTGCCGGCCGCCACGTCTTACGGAACGGGACAAGTGGTCAACAGGGGCGGGGCGTTGAAGCGGGATCACCGCGACACCCGCGCCGCGGGCGACAGGAACGGGCACGCTCCGGCACCACCGGGCGGCGACGGACCGGACCGGCGTTCCTTTGACGGCTGGAGGCGGGCGGCGGCCGAGGGGTCGCGAAACGCCGGTCCGGCCTCGTCGGACCGGGCCCGGGAACGGGCCGGGGAACGGGCCATGGAGCAGAGCCGCCGGAAACGCCGCCCGGCCGCGAGCAAGGGGCCCTTCGTGTTCCGGTCATGGGTTATGGTTCGGGCATGTTCGCGCACTCGACCCGTAACTGGTGGTGGACCGCTCATCCAGCGGCCCACTGATCGCGCGTACACCGACGCAGAGGCCGCCCGAGGGGCGGCCTTTCCTGTGTCCGGGGCCGTTCCTCCCAGCTGATCCAGTGGAAGGAACACCGCAGATGGCACCGCACACCGCAGCGCACACGATCGTCCAGAGACTCCTTGGCGACGACTGCCCGCCCTTCGCCCTGCTGCGCAGGCGCACCCCCGGCCACGACCACGACACCGTCGAGGTGCTGATCGGCCGGGTCCGGGAGGCCGACAGGCTCGCCGACATCCCCGTCGGCGAACGGCCCGCCCTCGCCCTGGTGCCGTTCCGGCAGATCGCCGAGCGTGGTTTCGACGTCCGCGACGACGGCACGCCGTTGGCCGTGCTGGTCGCGGACGAGACGTACGAACTGCCCCTCGACGAGACCCTGGACGTGCTGCCCGCCCACGCGGTGCGGGTCGAGGACGGTGCGTTCGACGTGTCCGACGAGGAGTACGCGGGGACGGTGCGGCGGGTCATCGAGGACGAGATCGGCAGGGGCGAGGGTGCGAACTTCGTCATCCGGCGGACCTTCCGGGGCGAGATCCCGGGGTTCGGCCGGGCGGACGCGCTGGCGCTCTTCCGGCGGCTGCTGGCCGGTGAGCGGGGCGCGTACTGGACGTTCGTCGTGCACACCGGTGACAGGACGCTGGTCGGCGCCAGCCCCGAGGTGCATGTGCGGATGTCCGGCGGGACGGTCGTGATGAATCCGATCAGCGGCACCTACCGCTACCCGGCCGAGGGGCCGACCGCCGAGAGCCTGCTGGCCTTCCTCGGCGACCGCAAGGAGACCGAGGAGCTCTCCATGGTGGTCGACGAGGAGCTCAAGATGATGTGCACCGTGGGCGACATGGGCGGTGTGGTGATCGGGCCGCGGCTCAAGGAGATGGCTCATCTCGCGCACACGGAGTACGAGTTGCGCGGCCGCTCCTCGCTGGATGTGCGCGAGGTGCTGAAGGAGACCATGTTCGCGGCGACGGTCACCGGCTCCCCCGTGCAGAACGCCTGCCGGGTCATCGAACGGTACGAGTCCGGCGGGCGCGGCTACTACGCGGGCGCGCTGGCCCTGTTGCGGCAGGGACCCGACGGGACGCAGACGCTGGACTCGCCGATCCTGATCCGGACCGCCGACATCTCGGCCCGGGGCGAGCTGCGGGTTCCGGTCGGGGCGACGCTGGTGCGCCACTCCGATCCGGAGAGCGAGGTCGCCGAGACCCATGCGAAGGCGGCCGGCGTGCTGACCGCGCTGGGGGTGCGGCCCGGCCGGCCGCAGGCCGAGGGCGCGCGCCCCCGGCTGGCGGACGACCCCCGGGTACGGGCGGCTCTGGATGCCAGGCGGGAGGGGCTGGCGCCGTTCTGGCTGCGGATGCAGGAGCGCACCGACACCCTGTCCGGCCATGCGCTGGTGATCGACGGCGAGGACACGTTCACCTCGATGCTGGGGCATCTGCTGCGGGCCTCGGGCCTCGATGTGTCGGTGCGCCGCTACGACGAGCCGGGGCTGCGCGAGGTCGTGCGGAGGCACGAGGGGCCCGTCGTGCTGGGCCCGGGGCCGGGGGATCCGGGCGACGCGGCCGACCCGAAGATGCGGCTGCTGCGCTCCCTCGCGGCGGAGCTCGTACGGGATCACCGGCACGGGCTGCTCGGGGTGTGCCTGGGCCATGAGCTGATCGCGGCGGAGCTGGGTCTCGACATCGTCCGCAAGACCGTTCCGTACCAGGGCGCGCAGACCCGGATCGATCTGTTCGGCCGCCCGGAGACCGTCGGCTTCTACAACAGCTTCACCGCGCGCTGCGACGACGCGGCGGCTGCCGAGCTGGCGGCGCACGGCATCGAGGCGAGCCTGGACCCGGCGACCGGGGAACTGCACGCACTGCGCGGGGACGGCTTCGCCTCGGTGCAGTTCCATCCGGAGTCGGTGCTGTCGCTGCGCGGGGCGGCGATCGTGGGCGAGCTCCTGGCGGGGCTTCCGGTACGCGGCTGACGCTCCCGGCGCCGCCCGTGCCCCGGCGGGGCCGTCAGGGTGCGGGCGACGCCGGGACCAGCACGTTGTGGCTGCGGCGGCCGGCCAGGTAGTCGTCGACGTTCTGGACCGTGGCGCCGATGATCTGGCCCAGGGCGTCCTCGGTGTAGTACGCCTGGTGCGAGGTGACGAGGACGTTCGGGAAGGTGACGAGCCGGGCCAGGGTGTCGTCGTCGACGCCTTCCAGGGACTTGTCGAGGAAGAAGAGCCCGGCCTCCGCCTCGTACACGTCGAGTCCGATGCCCAGGAACCGGCCTGCCCGCAACTCCCCGACCAGGGCGGAGGTGTCGACGAGTCCGCCCCGGCTGGAGTTGATCAGGATCGCGTCGTCCTTCATGTGTGCCAGGGCGTCCTTGCCGATGATGTGGTGGGTCGAGGGCAGCAGCGGGACATGCAGGCTGATCAGGTCGGACTCGGCGAGGAGCTCCTCCTTGTCGACGTACCGCATGCCCAGCTCGACGCAGGCCGGGTTCTCGGCGACGTCCCAGCCGAGCAGATTCATGCCGAAGCCATGGGCGATCCGGGTGAAGGCCTCACCGATCTTGCCGGTGCCGATGATGCCCGCCGTGCGGCCGTGCATGTCCCGGCCGAGAAGGCCGTCGAGGCGGAAGTCGAAGTCCCGGGTGCGGGTCGTGGCGCGGACGACGCGGCGGTTGACCGCCATGGCAAGGGTCCAGGCGAATTCGGCGACCGAGTAGGGCGAGTACCAGGAGACCCGGGCGACCCGCAGGGCAAGGCGCTCGGCCACGTCCAGATCGATGTTGTTGAAGCCGGTGGAGCGCTGGGCGATCATCTGGGTGCCGCCGGCCGCGAGGGTCTGCAGGACGCGGCTGCCCAGGTCGGCGTTGACGCTGGTGGAGACGATCTCGTAACCCGCCGCGATGGGTGCGGTGTCCGGAGTCAGGAAGACGTCCAGACACCGCACCTCGTGCTTCCCGGCGAAGGCTTTCTCGATCAGCGGCTTCTCGTCGGACTGCACACCGAAGGCCAGGATTTCCACGAAGTCTCCCGTGACTGATGCGGGCGGGGTGCGGGCCCCGCTCGGGGAGCGGGGGCCAGCGGGGCCGGTCATCGCGAATATAAGTCCGCCGGGCCGAGTACGCCGCTCAGCCGAAGAAGACCCCCGCCTCCGCGGAGAGCACCGGATCTACGGTCTTGAGCCGGGCGGGCGCCTCCGCGATCGGCACCCGGACGGTGTCCGTGCCCCGCAGGGCGACCGTCTTCCCGAAGTCGCCGTCGCGCACGGCCTCGATGGCGTGCAGCCCGAAGCGGGTGGCCGGCCAGCGGTCGAAGGCGCTGGGGGTGCCACCGCGCTGGACATGGCCGAGCACGGTGGTCCTGGCCTCCTTGCCGGTGCGGCTCTCGACCACCTTGGCCGGCCATTCGCCGACACCCGAGAGCCGGACATGGCCGAAGGAGTCGTGCGAGCCGTCCTTGAGGACCATGGCGCGGGGTGCTCAGACGTCGTCGAGGCCGCGCTCGATGGCGTACCTCACCAGCTCCACCCTGTTGTGCAACTGGAGCTTGCCCAGGGTGTTCTGGACGTGGTTCTGGACGGTGCGGTGCGAGATGACCAGCCGCTCGGCGATCTGCTTGTACGAGAGTCCCTTGGCCACGAGCCGCAGCACCTCGGTCTCCCGGTCGGTGAGCTCCGGGGCCTTCGGCTCGTTCGACGCGACGGGTGCGGGTTCGGAGGCCAGCCTGCGGTACTCGCCGAGCACGAGTCCGGCAAGGCCGGGGGTGAAGACGGGGTCGCCGGCCGCGGTGCTGCGGACCGCCTCGGTCAGCTCCTGGGTGCTCGCCGACTTCAGCAGATAGCCGGTGGCGCCGGACTTGACCGCTTCCAGTACGTCGGCGTGTTCGCCGCTCGCGGAGAGCACCAGGACCCGCAGTCCGGGCTGCGAGCCGACGAGCTCCTTGCAGACCTGGACGCCGGGCATCCCGGGCAGGTTGAGGTCGAGGACCAGGACGTCGGGGGTGACGGCCCCGGCCCTGCGGACGGCTTGCGGGCCGTCGCCCGCGGTCGCCACCACGTCGAAGCCGGCCTCGGCCAGGTCGCGCGCGACGGCGTCGCGCCACATCGGATGGTCGTCGACCACCATCACCCTGATGGACCGCTGCTGCCCGGCGTCCTCTTCGTGTGCTGCGCTCATCGGACTGAACCCGCCTTCCCCCGTGAAACCTTCGGAACCTTCAATTCGACCTCGGTGCCCTGGCCGGGCACCGAGATCAGTTCTGCCGTGCCGCCCAGGTCGCGCAGCCGCCCGCGGATGGAGAGGGCGACGCCGAGGCGTCCCTCGCCCTCCGCCTGGGCGAGCCGCCCCTCCGGGATACCCGGTCCGTCGTCGCGGACCGTGACGATCACCTCGTCCGGCCAGTCCTCCACCAGGATCCACGCCTGGGCGCTCTCCCCGGCGTGCACCCTGACATTGTCCAGGGCCGCGCTGACCGCGGCCGCCAGCTCCGCTGCCGCCGGGGGCGGGAGCAGCACCGGTGCGCCGGGCTCCGCGAAGGTCACCCGGGATCCGGCGTGCGGGGCGAGCAGGGCCCGCAGATCGGTGTCGTCCGGGTCCTCGGTCTCGTTGTCGTCCGTCTCGACGGTTCGGACCACGGCGCCCTCGGCCGCGTCCTCGGACACCCGGGTGGGGGGTACGAGTCCGCTGGAGACCAGGGTGCGCAGGGCGACCTCCTGCTCCCCCGCCATCCGGCCCAACTCGGCCGCCTCGCCGCCGAGCGCCGTACCCCGGCGCTGCACCATGGCGAGGACCTGGAGCACGCTGTCGTGGATGTCGCGGGCGAGGCGTTCCCGCTCGCGGGTGGCGGCCTCGATCTCCAGGGCGCGGGCGAGGGTGCGCTCACTGGCGCGGGCGACCTCGACGACGTACCCGATGGCGATGGAGGCGACCCAGACCAGCAGGACGTTGTGCAGGGTGTCGCGGCTGGGTTCGGCGCGCTCGATCAGGTTGGCGACGGCCACGAAGGTGGAGGCGAAGGCCGCCCAGCGCCAGCCGCCCTTGATCGCGAAGGCCAGGACGGAACCGGCGGTCCAGATGGACGGCAGGGTCGGGCCGTCCATGTGCTGGGCCTGGAAGTCGGCGAGCGGGGTGATGAGGATGCCGATCAGCGCGAGCGTGAGGTCGGCGCCGAGGAAGCGCTTGGTGCACGCCACGGCGCCCGAGACCTTCGGCAGGGTGGCGAGCGTCCAGACGGCCATGACCACCAGGAAGACGACGGCCACCCACGGCCGCTCGTACTTGTCGCGTCCGAAGACGGCGAGCAGGATCGCGTAGAGCATCGTCAGAATGCGGTACGCGGTCAGGGCACGCCACAGCGGCTGCTCGACCGACATCCGCACGACCCGCACGCGCTTGGCCATCTTCTTCTCCCCCCCACCCCCGGACCACCCCCGTCGCACACCCGGGATCAGGCGCTGCCGCGGTCCGTCTCCCGCTCGTCCCGGCCGCCGGACGCGGCCTTCTTGGCGGCCTCCGCCCGTTCCTTCGCCTCGTCGGCGATCTGCCGCTTGGCGGCTGTCGCGTAGATGTCGACGTACTCCTGGCCGGAGAGCTTCATGATCTCGTACATGACCTCGTCGGTGACCGAGCGCAGGATGAAGCGGTCGCCCTCCATGCCGTGGTAGCGGCTGAAGTCGAGCGGCTTGCCGATCCTGATCCCCGGGCGCATCAGCTTGGGCATCACCTGG
The DNA here is from genome assembly GCF_040295435.1 of Streptomyces sp. NPDC002809. Classification (NCBI taxonomy): domain Bacteria; kingdom Bacillati; phylum Actinomycetota; class Actinomycetes; order Kitasatosporales; family Streptomycetaceae; genus Streptomyces; species Streptomyces sp. NPDC002809. The sequence continues at coordinate 19,172 of NZ_JBEOVJ010000046.1, read as the reverse complement.
CCCGGCGGCTGGATCTTCTCCGTGTCGATCATCGCGACGGGGATGACCGGCGCGCCGGTGGCGAGGGCCACCCGCGCGAGGCCGCCGGGCTTGCCGCGGTAGAGGCGGCCGTCGGGCGATCGGGTGCCCTCCGGGTAGATGCCGAACAGCCCGCCGCTCTCGATGACCTCGATGCCTGCCTTGATCGCCGCCTCGCCCGCCCCGCGGGCGCCCGAGCGGTCGACCGGAAGCTGTCCGACGCCCTTGAAGAAGGCGGCGGTGAGCTTTCCCTTGACCCCGGGCGCGGTGAAGTACTCGGCCTTGGCGATGAAAGTGACCTTGCGGTCCAGGACGGCCGGCAGGAAGAAGGAGTCGGAGAACGACAGATGGTTGCTGGCGAGGATCGCGGGCCCCCGCGCGGGGATGTTCTCCAGGCCCTCGACCCACGGCCTGAAGGCGAGCTTCAGAGACCCGCCGATGGAGAACTTCATAGCGCCGTAGATCAACTCGGGTGCCTCCTGTGTGCTGTCCGACAGACCTTAAAGCATGCTGCCCCCGCGCTCCCGCCCGGCGCGGGCGGGGTGTCCGCATCCCCGGCCGGTGACGGCCCTGGTCGGTGTCGGTCCGGTCGCGTACGGTGAAGTAATCCTTCTGCACTCCCCCCTTTCGCTCCCCTTCGAGCCTCACGAACAGGAGACCCCGGTGCCGGTCCTTCCTGGAGCCGAGCCGTTCCGCCACGAGGGCGGAGAGGTCGGCGTCCTTCTCTGTCACGGATTCACCGGCTCCCCGCAGTCGCTGCGCCCCTGGGCCGACCATCTCGCGGAGCGCGGGCTCACGGTCTCGCTGCCGTTGCTGCCCGGGCACGGCACCCGCTGGGAAGACATGCAGGTGACCGGCTGGCAGGACTGGTACGCGGAGGTGGACCGGGCACTGCGGGAACTGCTGGAACGGTGCGAACAGGTCTTCGTGTTCGGTCTCTCCATGGGCGGCGCGCTGTCGCTGCGGCTCGCGGCGAAGCACGGTGACGCCGTCCGGGGTCTCGTGCTGGTCAACCCGGCCAACAAGGTGCACGGCCTCTCGGCGTACGCGCTGCCGGTCGCCCGCCATCTGGTGCGGACGACGAAGGGGCTGGCGAGCGACATCGCGCTGGAGGGCTCCCACGAGGTGGGCTACGACAGGGTGCCGCTGCACGCGGCGCACTCGGTGCGGAAGTTCTTCCGGCTGGTCGACGCCGAGCTCCCCCAGGTGACCCAGCCGATCCTGCTGCTGCACAGCCCGCAGGACCATGTGGTGCCGCCCGCCGACACCGCCCGGATCCTGAGCCGGGTGTCCTCGACGGATGTCGAGGAGATCCTGCTGGAACAGAGCTACCACGTCGCGACGTTGGACCACGATGCGGAGCGGATCTTCGACGAGAGCTACTCGTTCATCGGCCGCCTCGCTCCGAGCGTCGGAAAGAAGGGGAGCAGGTCCGGTGGCTGAGCACGACGCGGAGCGCACAGGCAGCGAGGAGGAGCGCGAGCCGCTCCCCGCAGGGGGGACGGCCGTGCCCGACGAGGGCGGCGGCGCTCCGGCGCCGGAGGCCCCGTCCGCGCCCACGGGGGCGGAGGGCGAACGCCCGGTCGACGAGGACGCGGTCTGGAAGGCGATCGTCGAGGGGTACGGGGAGGAGCCGCCGGACCCGCCGGGTGCCAGGCCCTTCCGGTCCATCGAGGACCTCGCGCTTCCGGAGGACGGCCCGCTGACCGCCCTGGACCCGGACAAGGGCATCGGCAAGCGGCCGCCCAAACCGCCGGAGAAGCCGCTCGGCAGCTCGGTGGTCTTCGCCCCGGGTGTCGGCGGGGGTGTCGGCGGCCCGCGTGACTACGAGCCGGCGAAGCCTGTCGAGGACGACAGCGACGACGACAGCGGCGAGGGTCACTTCGTGCCGCCGGAGCCGCCGCCGCTGCCGGAGGCGGACGTCACGGCGAAGTTCGCCTGGCTCGCGGTCGTCGGCGGCCCCATCCTCCTGCTGCTGGCGGTGCTGCTCCAGTGGGAGATGACCTGGTGGCTGACCACGGTCGGCGTCGGCGGTTTCCTGGGCGGTTTCGTGACGCTGGTGGCGCGGATGGAGCATGACGACGAGGACGGTGACGACCCCGGCCGCGGCGCGGTGGTCTGATCTCGCGGACTGGTGAGGGCGTTTCGCCCGGATCAGGTCTCGCGGGCCGGCGAGGGCCTCTCGTCCGGATCAGGTCTCGCGGGCGTGGGCCGGCGAGGGCCTCTCGTCCGGACCAGGCCGGACCGGGCCATGACATGCCGGATGCGCGGACCGGGCCACGACACGAGATGCCGGACCCTCCGGGCCCGGCATGATCCGCGCGAAGGACCCTAGGTCGCTGCGGGCACCCGCAGCGCGGCCAGCACCGGCAGGTGGTCGGTCGCCGCCAGCAGGTCGGCGTCGGCGATCCCGGGCAGTCCGACCGGGACCCCGCAGCCGAGCACCTCGATGCCGTCGGTCGCGAAGACGGCGTCGAGCCGCTTGTGCGGGTCGTGCGGCGGGAAGGTGTGCTCGCCGCCGCGGGGCCGTACCGCCCAGCAGTCCTGGAGCCGCCCGGCGAGCAGCCGGAACGCCTGGCCGCTCGGTACGTCGTTGAGGTCACCGGCCACCACCACGTGATCCACGCCCATCGCGTCCACGGTCTCCAGCAGCCGCTCCGCCTGGGCCCGGCGCTCCGAGCGTTCAAGGCTCAGATGACAGCTCAGTACGCCGATCCGGGTACCCGCGATCCGGACGACGGCGGTGGCGAAGCCCCTGCGGTGCAGTCCGGCGGTGAGCGGCAGGAGGATGTCCTCGGTGCGCTCCACCGTGGCGCGCAGCGAGCAGAGCAGCAGCGGTCCGGCCGCGGTGGCGCCGCCGCCGAGGACGACCAGACCGCTGCGGGCGGCGAGCCGGGCGGCACTCTTGCGCCAGCGGAAGAAGCGCGGCGCCTCCTGGACGAGAACCAGGTCGGGCGCGCAGGCCTGGATGACACGGGCCAGCGCCGCGCAGTCGTCGCGCATGGACCGGATGTTGTAGCTGAGCACTCTGACGACGGCCGAGCCGTCCTGCTCGGTACGGGAGTCGGGCAGCGACATCATGGCCATGCGGTTCACGATACGGCGGACGCCCGCCGCTCCCCGGGAGGGGCGCGACGGGCGTCCGTCATATCCGTGGTGCCGGGTCGGATCAGCCCTGCCGGGCCAGGTCCGCCGCACCCACGAGCCCGGCCTTGCCGCCCAGTTGGGCCGCGAGCACCTGGGCGTGCGGGCGCCACTCGCCGCCGATCAGCCAGCGCCGGAACGACTTGCGGATCGGGTCGAGGACCAGTTCGCCCTCGTCCGATACGCCGCCGCCGACGATGAAGGCGGACGGGTCGAAGAGCGAGGCGAGGTCGGCCAGTCCGGCGCCGGCCCAGCGGGCCAGCTCGCGGAACGAGTCGACGGCCACCGGGCAGCCCTGCCGGGCGGCTTCGCTGATGTGCTTGCCCTCGATGCCCTCGACGGTGCCGTCACCGAGCGCCAGCAGGATCGTGGCGTTCTCGGGGGTGGCGTTGGCGCGCTGCTTCGCGTAGCGCACGAGGGCACGGCCGGAGGCGTACTGCTCCCAGCAGCCCTGGCTGCCGCAGCCGCAGAGCAGCCCGTCCGGGACGACCCGGATGTGGCCGAACTCGGCGGCCACGCCGAAGCGTCCGCGGCGCAGCTTGTTGCCGATGATGATGCCGCCGCCGAGGCCCGTGCCCAGCGTGATGCAGATGACGTCCTCGTGGCCCTGGCCGGCGCCGAAGCGGTATTCGCCCCAGGCCGCCGCGTTGGCGTCGTTCTCGACGACCACGGGGAGGCCGACGCGCTGCTCGACCTTGTCCTTCAGCGGCTCGTGCCGCCAGTTGATGTTCGGCGCGAACAGCACCGTGGCGCGCTTGTCGTCGACGTATCCGGCCGCGCCGATGCCGACCGCTTCGACCGGGTGCCCCTCGCTCGCCCCGGACACCGCCGCCGCAATGGCGTCCACGATGCCTTCAGCCGTCGGCGGGGTCGACACCTTGAAGGTCGAGAGGATGTGGCCCTCTTCGTCCACCACTCCTGCTGCGATCTTCGTGCCGCCGATATCGACGCCGATGGTGAGTCCCATGAATCCCTCAGTTTCGGTCGAGCCCCGCTGAGGCAACCGTACCCGAGGCCGGACCCCGCCCGGTCGGTGCCGGTCAGTCCAGGTCGATGTGTTCGCCGGCGCCTGGCCCCTCATCACGGGGGTCGGTGGGGTCTTCTGCCTTCGTTTCCGTGCCTGCGGGGTCTCCGGCACCCTGGGTCCAGCGGCGTTCCTGGCCCTCGACCGCAGAGCGGTAGGCGGCGAGCAGCTCGCTTCCGGCTGCCGCGATGTGATCGAAAACGTCCGGATTGCGTTCGATGACGGGCTCGACGGCGGACTTCGCCTGCTTGATGACCTGCTGCACGGCCCCCTGGGCCGCGACGCCGAACAACGGCGTCGGGAGGGAGCCCAGCTTGTCGGCCACGGCGTCGACCAGCTTGCGCAGCTCCTCGGCGGCGGAGCCGGGCGGCGGGCCGTACTCGGCGCGGCGGCGGGCCTTCTCGGCGGCGAGGTCCTCGGCGCAGGCCTGCGCCCACGCGTCGTCGTCGGCGGGACGATCGGTGGCTTCGCTCATGGCGGACTCCTGCGACGTGGTTGTCCGGCGGCCCGGCATCCGGGACGCCTACTGACGACGTTACCCGAACGGTGGTACGCCGTTCAGCTCGTCCTCGGCCACAGGGCGGGGTCCGGCGTGAAGCGGACCCGCAGCACCCCGTCCGTGAGGGCCGCGCCCGAGACGGTGCAGCGGCGCAGCGCGGACTCCAGGGGCACGATGCGGTGGAAGGGGCCGACGGTGAGGAGCAGCTCGCTGCCGCGGCGGACAAGCTGGAGGTCCTTCTTGACGGCGCCGGGAAGGCGCAGGCACCAGACGAGTATGCCGTCGGCGCCGTCCGGCCCTTCGGGGGCTCCGGCCTCCTCGATCCACCAGGCGTCCTCGGCGCGCCCGCCGTCCCGGCCGTCCGGGATCAGGGCGGGCTCGTCGTCCACGAGACCGGTGAGGTCGTCGGGGCCCTGCGGGTCGCGGCCGAGGTGGGGCACCTGCAGCGGCAGGGCCTCGGCGGGGCGTTCCTCGTTCCAGTGGTCGAGGCACTTCTCCTGCTGGGCGGCGAGCGCGGCGAACCAGGGGTCGGACGAGTGCCGCGGCAGCACCCGGTTGGCCACCAGGGCGTCGACCCGCAGCCCGTGCAGGGCGAGCCCGGTACGGGCGGTGCGCAGGGCGTCCTCGGCGGCAGGACCCGGTTCGGCGACCAGCCGGAGCGTGGTCGCGCGGTCCTCGATCAGCGCCTGGACCCCGGCCAGCTCGGCGTCGCGCCGGGCGGCGGCCTCGTACAGCCACTGTGCGGGCATGGGCACACCGGCGAGCTGCGCGAGCATCGGACGCAGGGCCCGGGCGGCCTGGCGTTCCTGGGGCAGCAGCCGGCGCAGGTAGCGGCGCAGCTGTTCGGGCAGGGCCAGCACGGCGAGGGCTTCGCGCAGCGGCGGCAGGTCGACGACGAGGAGGTCGTAGCCGGCGCGGGACCAGTCGCCCTGGGCGGCGCGGCGCAGGGCGTGCAGCAGGGCGAGTTCGGCGCTGCCGGGAAGTTCGGTGAGTTCCTCGCCGTCCATGCGGTTGCCGCCGAGCAGGTCGAGCACGCCGGACAACTGGTCCTGGAGGGTGAGGAGTTCGCTGCGGAAGTGCGCGCCGGAGTCGATCCGGACGGACCACAGCGCATCGGTCACCAGCGTGGGTTCGGTGTCCGTCGGGAAGCCGGGTATGGCGTCGGCGGAGACCAGCAGGGTGCGCCGGCCGCTGCGGGCACCGGCCAGCGCGGTGGCCGCGGAGACGGTGGTACGGCCGGCGCCGCCGAGGCCGGTGACCAGGACCGTACGCACCGGATCAGGCCTTCGGGACGGACTCGACACGCTTCTTGAGACCGGCCAGGGCGCGGTCGATGATGACCTTCTCGGCCTTGCGCTTGATCATGCCGAGCATCGGGATCTTGACGTCGACGGTCAGCCGGTAGGTGACCTCGGTGCGGTCGCCGTCACCGAGCGGCGCGAGGGCGTAGGAGCCGTCGATGGCGCGCAGCATCTGGGACTTGACCAGGGTCCAGCTGACCTCGTAGTCGCCGATCCAGGTGTATGCGAGGGTGTGGTCGTCCTTGATCGCGCCGGCGTCCAGGACGAGACGGACCTTCTCGGCACGGCCGCGGTCGTCGGTGCCGAGCACCTCGGCCTCCTTGACCTCGCCGGTCCATTCCGGATAGCGGTCGAAGTCGGCGATCACACCCATGACGTCGGCCGGTGCCGCCTCGATCGTGATGCTCGAGCTGGTGTGTTCAGCCATCGCTGTGGCCCTCCAGTGCGGTGTACCGGTCGGTCGGCAGAGGCCTGCCGCCAGAAGGCTATCGCGTGAGCGCACCGCCTCGTCCCAGGGCCTGCCGCGATGTCCGGCGGGACCCGGTCACCACTCCAGCGCCCAGGGCCGGCCGGTCGAGGCGAAGTGGCCGACGTTCACGCACTCGGTGGTACCGATCCGCATCCGGCGGGCCAGCGGCTGGTGGACGTGACCGAACACGGAGTAGCGGGGGCGGGTGCGGCGGATGGCGTCGAGCAGCGCCCGGCTGCCGCGCTCGAAGCGGCGCGCCACGGTGTCGTACGTCAGCTCCGGGACCTCGGGCGGGATGTGTGTGCAGAGCACGTCGACCGGGCCGACCGCCTCGATCTTGGCCGCGTACTCCTCGTCGCTGATCTCGTACGGGGTACGCATCGGGGTCTGCAGGCCGCCGCCGACGAAGCCGAAGACGCGGCCGCCGATCTCGATCCGGTCGCCGTCCAGGACGGTGGTGCCGGGGCCCGCGTACTCGGGCCACAGGCCGGGGATGTCGACGTTGCCGTAGGTGGCGTACGTAGGGGTGGGCAGCGCGGCGAACATCTCGGCGTACTGCTTGCGGACGGCGGAGACGATCGCGGCGTTGCGGTCCTTCCCCGCCCACAGCTGCCGGCCGAAGTCCCGCGCCTCCTCGAAACGGCGTTCGGTGCGCAGGGCGACGATCCGGTCGGCGTTCTCGACGCCGAAGAGGTCGGGGAAGATGCCGCGCGAGTGGTCCGCGTAGTCGAGGAAGAGCACCAGGTCACCCAGGCAGATCAGGGCGTCGGCCCCGTCACCGGCGCGGGCCAGCGCCTCGGTGTTCCCGTGCACGTCGCTGACCACGTGGACGCGGGTGCGCCGTCCGGCGGAGGCATCCCGGGTGTTCGGTCCTGCTCGCATGACGATCACCCTAGGACTCCGGCGCCCACGTGGGTAGGGGTGGCCGGACCTGCGGTTACCTCCGGGTGTCGAACGAGGTGCACTACTGTGCCGATGAGGACCACCGATATGTGTGACGCGTAAGACATCTGGCCTGAACCCCCTATCCGGAACCGAGTACCGGTGGGTAACGTCCGGGCAGTCCAGTCGTGCTCACCCCACTGAGCACCCGCCATTCTTGGACCGCAGCCGGTGCGTCACACAGAGCCGTGGCACCGGAGCCCGATGAGGAGCAGCAGTCTTGCGCGAGTTCAGCCTTCCGGCCCTGTACGAGGTCCCCTCGGACGGCAACCTGACGGATCTCATCCGCCGCAATGCCGCTCAGCATGCCGACGTCGCGGTGATGAGCCGCAAAGTCGCGGGCGTCTGGACGGACGTCACCGCCACCCAGTTCCTGGCCGAGGTCAGAGCCGCCGCGAAGGGGCTGATCGCCGCCGGTGTCGAGCCCGGCGACCGGGTCGCCCTGATGTCCCGCACCCGCTACGAGTGGGTGCAGCTGGACTTCGCGATCTGGAGCGCGGGCGCCGTCACCGTGCCCGTGTACGAGACCAGCTCCCCCGAGCAGGTCCAGTGGATCCTCGGCGACTCGGGCGCGGTCGGGGTTCTGGTGGAGAGCGACGCCCACGCGGAGGCCGTGGCCTCGGTACGCGACCGGCTGCCGGAACTGCGCCACGTGTGGCAGATCGACAAGGGCGCGGTCGACGCGCTGACGGCGTCGGGTGCGGAGGTCTCCGAGGAGACCGTGGATCTGCGCAGCGTGAGCGCGAAGGCCGACGATCCGGCCACGATCGTCTACACCTCGGGCACCACCGGCCGCCCCAAGGGCTGTGTGCTGACGCACCGCAGCTTCTTCGCGGAGTGCGGCAACGTGGTGGAGCGGCTGAAGCCGCTGTTCCGTACCGGCGAGTGCTCCGTGCTGCTCTTCCTGCCCGCCGCGCACGTCTTCGGCCGGCTGGTCGAGGTCGCCTCCGTGATGGCGCCGATCAAGCTCGGCTGCGTACCGGACATCAAGAACCTCACCGACGAACTGGCCGCGTTCCGGCCGACCCTGATCCTCGGGGTGCCGCGGGTCTTCGAGAAGGTCTACAACTCGGCCCGCGCCAAGGCGCAGGCCGACGGCAAGGGCAAGATCTTCGACAAGGCGGCGAACACGGCGATCGCCTACAGCCGCGCGCTGGGCACGCCGCAGGGTCCGTCCATGGGCCTGAAGTTCAAGCACAAGGTCTTCGACCGGCTGGTCTACAGCAAGCTGCGGGCCGTGCTCGGCGGACGCGGCGAGTACGCGATCTCCGGCGGCGCGCCGCTGGGTGAGCGGCTCGGCCACTTCTACCGCGGCATCGGCTTCACCGTCCTGGAGGGCTACGGCCTGACCGAGACGTGTGCGGCCACGGCCTTCAACCCGTGGGACCGGCAGAAGATCGGTACGGTCGGCCAGCCGCTGCCCGGCTCCGTCGTGCGCATCGCCGACGACGGCGAGGTGCTGCTGCACGGCGAGCACCTGTTCGCCGGCTACTGGAACAACGAGGCGGCGACGGCCGAGGCGCTGGCCGACGGCTGGTTCCACACCGGTGACATCGGCACCCTCGACGAGGACGGCTATCTCGCGATCACCGGCCGCAAGAAGGAGATCATCGTCACGGCCGGCGGCAAGAACGTCGCCCCCGCCGTCATCGAGGACCGCATCCGCGGGCACGCCCTGGTGGCGGAGTGCATGGTCGTCGGCGACGGCCGCCCGTTCGTGGGCGCGCTGGTGACGCTGGACGAGGAGTTCCTGGGCCACTGGGCCGAGGAGCACGGCAAGCCCGTCGGCTCGACCGCCCTGTCGCTGCGTGAGGACCCGGAGCTGCTGGCCGAGGTGCAGCGCGCGGTCGACGACGGCAACGCCGCGGTGTCCAAGGCCGAGTCGGTACGCAAGTTCCGCATCCTGGCCGCCCAGTTCACCGAGGAGGCGGGCCACATCACGCCGTCGCTGAAGCTGAAGCGGAACGTGGTGGCGAAGGACTTCGCCGACGAGGTCGAGTCGATCTACCGCGCCTGATCCGTGTGACGCGTACGAAGGGGCCCGCACCAAGTCCGGTGCGGGCCCCTTCGGCGCTCGGAACACGGTTTGGAGCAGCGGTCGGAGCAGGCCACGGAACAGGGCTCGGAACAGCACTCCGAGCACTACTCGGAGCAGCGCTCAGAGCAGTTCCCGGAGCTTCTCCGCCAGCAGGTCCCAGCGCCACTTCTCCTCGACCCAGGCCCGGCCCCGCTCCCCCATCCGCTGCCGCAGCTCCGCGTCGCCGAGCAGTGCGACGATCCGCTCCGCCGACTCCTCGGCCGAGCCGCCGCGCACCACCCACCCGGTCTCGCCGTCGAGCACGGCGTCCGGGGCTCCGCCCGAGTCGCCCGCCACCACCGGCAGCCCGGTCGCGGACGCCTCCAGGTAGACGATGCCCAGGCCCTCCACGTCGAGGCCGCCGCGCCTGGTGCGGCACGGCATGGCGAACACGTCGCCGGCCCCGTAGTGCGCGGGCAGTTCCTCCCACGGCACCGGACCGGTGAACCGCACCGAGTCCTGCACCCCGGTCTCCGCCGCCAGCTTCTTCAGTTCCCCGGCGTACGGCCCGCCGCCGACGATCAGCAGGACCGCGTCGGGCACCTCGGCCAGGATCGCCGGCATCGCGAGGATCAGCGTGTCCTGGCCCTTGCGGGGTACCAGCCGGGACACACAGACGACGACCGGCCGGTCGGTGAGCCCGAGCCGGGCCCTGACCCGGTCGCCGCCGGAGTCCGGGTGGAAGGTCTTCTCGTCGACGCCGGGCGGGAGCCGGACCATGTGGCCCGCGGCCGCCGGGGTGAGCGCGGCGGCGATCCGGGAGCGGGTGTACTCGCCGAGGTAGGTGATCGTGTCCGTGCCCTCACCGATCCTCCGCAGCAGCCGGCGGGAGGCGGGCAGCTGGGCCCAGCCGGCCTCGTGCCCGTGGGTGGTGGCCACCAGCCTGCGGGCGCCGGCCCGGCGCAGCGCCGGTGCCATCAGGCCGAGCGGGGCGGCGGCCCCGAACCAGACGGACGAACAGCCGTGGACACGCAGCAGCTCGGTGGCGCGCCGGGTCACCCGCGGGGTCGGCAGGAGCATCGTCGTACGGTCGCGGACCACGGTGAAGGGCTGCTCGGCGTCGAAGGCGGCGGTGGCCGCCGCGCCCTCGGCGCCGCGCTTCCAGGTGGAGGCGTAGACGACGACCTGTTCGGGGTCCAGGCGCAGCGCCATGTTGTGCAGGAACGCCTGGATGCCACCGGGGCGGGGCGGGAAGTCATTGGTCACGATCAAGGTCTTGTCCATCGCAGCCGACAGTACCGGGCGGCCCCGCCTGATGGCTCTCGCACAGACCGGGCGGGCATCATGGCTCCTCGTACGACGGGCTCCGCGTACGGACGGCGGAACGGCAGCGGAACGGATGAGGCTGGTCATGACGGGTTCGAGCGGCACACGGCCGGCCGCCTTCGCGGTGTGGGCGCTGACCAGGGCCCTGCTCCTGCTCTGCGTCATCAAGGTGATCACGCTGCCGGGTCCGGACGTGACGAGCGATGTGTCGGTGATCTACCACGGCTGGTACGACGTCCTGAGGTCGGGCAGCTATCCGCAGTCCGACGTCACCTGGCAGTACCCGCCGGCGGCTGCGCTCGCGATCCTCTCCCCCGCCCTGCTGCCCTTCCTGGACTACGCCTCGGCCTTCTTCGTCCTGGCCTTCCTGTGCGACGCGCTGGTGCTCGGCCTGCTGCTGTACGCGGGCCGGAGCGCCGCCCGGCGGACCGCAGGGGCCTGGGTGTGGGTGGCGGGGGTGCCGCTGCTCGGTACGACCGCGTACGCCCGGTACGACGTGATGGTGACGGCCGTCGCGGTGGCGGCCCTGCTGGCAGGGGTCCGGCATCCGCGGGTGCTTGGGGCGCTGGCGGCGTTCGGGGCGCTGCTGAAGGTGTGGCCGGTACTGCTGCTCGCCGGTACGGCCCGCGGTCGCCGCACCCGCCTGGCGTGGACGACGGCTGCCGGAGTGGCGCTCGGGCTGCTGGTGCTGTGCACCGCGGCGGCGCCCGGTGCGCTGGCGTTCCTGGGCTTCCAGCGGGACCGGGGCACGGAGGTCGAGTCACTGGGGGCGCTGGTCTTCCATGTGGCGCGGCAGTTCGGCTGGCAGGGCCGGGTGGAGCTGCACTACGGCTCGCTGGAGTTCCTGGGGCCGCACGTGCCGCTGGTGAGCACCCTCGCCCTGGGGCTGAGCGTGGTCGCGTTCGGCTGGCTGCTGGTGTGGCGGCTGCGGGCGCGCAGGTTCGGGGTGAGTGCGACGGCGGACGCGGCGTTCACCGCGGTGCTGCTGTTCACCACCACGAGCCGGGTGATCAGCCCGCAGTACATGCTGTGGCTGGTCGGTCTGGCCGCGGTCTGCCTGGTCTTCCGGGAGAGCCGGATGGCCTGGCCTGCCGCACTGGTGCTGGTGGCGACGGGCGTCACGCAGCTGGAGTTCCCGCTCGGCTTCATCCATGTGGTGACCAGCGACGCGACGGGCCTGACCCTGATGTTCCTGCGCAACGGGCTGCTGGTCGCGGCGTCCCTGCTCGCGTGTGCGCGACTGTGGCGGGACACGGTGCCCGGCCCGGCCCCGGACGGGGCACCGGCCGACGACGTGCCGGTGGCGGGCGACGGCACCACCGCGTCCGCGCTCAGCCGAGCCGGCTCTCCAGGTACGCGCGCCAGCGCGCCGTGAAGTCCTGCGGTGTCGTGCCGAGCACCTCGTGCAGGGCCTGCTCCACCGCCCCGTCCCGTCCCGAGTGGCCCCCGACGGCCCGGTAGAAGGCGAACAGCTTCGCCTCGCCCCAGCGGTCGGCGATGAGCTCGCAGGCCAGCCAGCCGCCCTCGTACGCCCTCGCGAGCCGGTCCGCGTCGCCGGCGAAGCCGAAGTCCTCGTCGGTGGGCAGCGCGGCGGGCACGTCTCCGGCGCGGACGGCGTCGGCCAGTTCGGGTGCGATCTCGGCGGCGGTGCGTTCCCCGGCCCGGTAGGCGGCCCAGTCCGCGAAGCCCTCGGAGAGCCAGGCCGGGGTGGCGGCGGAGGTGTCGGTGCGAGTGGCCACATGGGTGGTCTCGTGGGTGAGGACGACGCGCTGCCCGAAGGCGCCGAGCATGGCGTACGCCTCCGGGTTGACGATCACCCGGTCGGCGGGCGCCTTCCCCGAGCCGCCGGTCTCGCCGGTCGTCACGGCCGCTATGCCCCGGTAGTTCGCGGCGGGCGATCCGAGCAGCTCCGCCATGTCCGTCACGGTGCCGGGGACCATCACCACCACGCGCCCCGCCCAGTGCTCCGGCCAGGCGGCGGAGACGTCGGGCACCGCCAGGTCCTCGGTGGCGGCGATCTCCTTCAGCTCGTCCCGGGTCCGGCCGACCCCCAGCACCAGGCTGTAGGTGCCGCGCACCACCTCGACGTCGCCCTGCTCCCAGAGCTGCCGTCCCCCACCCTCCGCGGCCCGGTCGGCGGTGAGGTACCAGCGGCCGTCGTCCGGGTCCCGCTCCAGGTCGAGCACCCGGTCGACGGTGACCGGCGCGCTGTCGTAGCCCTCGATCCGGTATCCGAGCCGCACATCGGCGGTGGCCCGGCCGGCCCCGTGCGCGGCGAGATCCGTCACCCGGTAGGTCCAGGTGGCGAGCGGTACGTCCGCGAGGTGGCCGAACTCCTTGCGCTGCGCGCCCCGCAGCGCGGTGGCGTCCGGGTCCACGACGGCGACGTAGGCCTCCTCGTCGTGGTGCAGCACGGCGGCGGCGCGGCGGTCCAGCGTGACGCGGATGTCGCGGGCGGTGGTGTCGGGGGCCTTGCCGGCCGGGGCAGCGCAGCCGGCCGCGCACAGCAGCGCGGCGAGCACGGCGCCCGCCGCGCGCCGCGGTCCGCCGCGTGCCCGCCCCGCGGTACGCCCTTGATCAGCCACAGGACCGAGGGTAAGGGCTGTCCCCGGGTCTCCGGGGATCGGCTCCTGAGGCCGGCCCCGGGTCTCCGGCGGGTCGGCCCCGAGGTCAGACCCTGGTGACCGAGGAGACGGGCATCATCCCGACGGGGTCGTAGCGGACCGGGGCTCCCGGGTACGGGGCGTGGATCACCTGGCCGTTTCCCACGTACATCCCGATGTGGCTGGCGTCGGCGCGGTAGGCGACGAGGTCGCCGGGGCGGGCCTCTGCGAGCGGCACCATGCGGCCGGCGTACCGCTGGGCCTGCGAGGTCCGCGGCAGGCTCACCCCGGCCTGGGCGTACGCCCACTGCATCAGCCCCGAACAGTCGAATCCGGAGGGTCCGCTCGCGCCCCAGACGTACGGGAGCCCCAGCGCTCCCCGGACGGCCATGACCGCGGCCGCCGCCCGCGCCGAGCCTGCGGGCAGACCGGCCATCGGACCGCCGGCCCCGTTGTCACGGCCGGTCCGCGAGGCCCGCTCGAAGGCGTCGCGCTCACCACCGGGCAGCTCCTTCAGCAGTTCCCTGGCCTGGCGGAGCTTGCGCTCGACGGTGCGCTTGTGGCGGTTGACGGCCGCACGGTTGCGCTCCAGGCCGGCGAGCGAGCGGGCGGCCTCCGCGCGGGTCTGGGCGAGCGCCTGCTGAGCCTTGCGGAGCCCGGCCAGAGCGGTGGCGCGACGGTCGTTCACCCGGTCCAGGGTGGCGGCCCGGTCGAGATAGCTGTCGGGGTCGGAGGAGAGCAGCAGCGCGAGCGAGGGATCGATGCCGCCGGCCCGGTACTGCTCGCGTGCCGCCGAACCGATCTCCGTACGCATGCGGTTGATGCGCTCCTGGCCCCGGGCGGCCCGGTCCTGGGCCCGGCGCACCTCGCCGCGCAGCCGTCCGACGTTCTCACCGGCCCTGTTGTAGTGCTCGGTCGCCTGCTCGGCCTCGGTGAAGAGGCGGTCGACCCGGGCTCCGGCGGTCTGCGGTGTGTCCTGCGGATCGGCGTTCGCGGTGGCCGCGCCGAGCGCCGCCGCAGCGGTCGCCGCCGCAGCCGACAGAACGGTCACCCGGACGCTCCGGCTCACGCCGGGCTGTGTGGAACGGCGATGGGACACCACAGGACGCCGTACTCCCTTCCGCTGTACGCAGACGTGCGCAGCCCCTTGCCACCCGGGGCGGGCGGACCGACGAACGGGAGCTGCACAGCAGGCAGACAGTAGTCGCGCGATCACGGAGCGAACAAAGGCCGCGCCGGTCGGACGGGAGGCACACACAGTGACGCCCCGCCGGTGACCTGTGGTCTCCGGCGGGGCGGCTGTCAGTACGGGGCGCGGGAATTCGCCCGTTCGGGCGCGGTCAGATGCGCACCGCGCCGTAGAAGCTGCCGATGGTGCTCATCGACTCGTAGCGGACGAACGTGCCCGAGCGCGGGGCGTGCAGCACGGTGCCGTTGCCCGCGTACAGGCCCACGTGCTGGTTGCCGTTGAAGAAGACCAGGTCGCCAGGCTTCAGCTGGCTCATCCCGATCCGCGTGCCCTGGTTGATCTGGGTGTACGTGGTGCGGGTGATGTTGGCACCGGCCTGGGCGTAGGCCCACATGGTCAGGCCCGAGCAGTCGTAGGAGCCGGGACCGGACTGGCCGGGGGAATACGGCTTGCCGATCTGGGTGGCGGCCGCCTGGAGCGCGGCGGCACCGAGACCGGAGGCCGGGGCCTCGTTGCCGAGGTCGACCCGGTCGCTGGCGGCACGGCTGGCGCGCTGGTCCTCCGCGCGCATCTTGTCGCGCTCGGCCTGAGTGAGGGTGTTGAGCAGCTGGCGCGCCTCGGTGAGCTTGGCCTGCTGCTTCTTCTTCTTCTCACCGAGCGTCTTGCGGACGTCCGCGAGGTCGCTCAGCTTGTCCTGGGCCTCCTTGCGCTCCTGCGCGAGGGACCGCTGCTTCTCCTGGATCTTCGCCAGCGACTCGGCCTGCTTGGCCGTCAGCTGGTCGAGGGCGGAGGCCTGGTCCAGGAAGCTGTCCGGGTCCGAGGCGAGGAAGAGCTGGACGGAGGGGTCGATGCCTCCGGAGCGGTACTGCGCGGCGGCAAGGGAACCGAGGCCGGTGCGGAGGTTGTTGAGCTCCTGCTGACCGCGGGCGACCTTGTCCTGGATCGCGTCGATCTGCTTCTGGAGCTTGTCCTGCTTCTCCTTGGCCAGGCTGTGCTGCTCGGTGGCCTTCTCCGCCTCTTCGTAGAGCTTGTCGACCTTCTCCTTGACCTCGCTCTTGGTCGGCTTCGGGTCGGCGTGGGCCGCCTGGGAGGTCAGGGCAACGGCCGCGGCGGCAGTCACGCCGAGCACGGTCACGCGGGTGCGGCTCGGTTGCTTGGGACGACGGTGGGACCCCACGAAGGCGAGCTCCTTCTTCCTCGAGCCGCCTACCGGGCTCCGAGGGAGATGAACTCCCGCGGCTCCGTGCACGTCACGGCCTCGGCGGTTCCTTCACTGCCACCCCGGATGGGTGATCAACCGTGCGAAGGTTCGAGGCCCGACCTTAGTGACCATCTTGTGATCAGTTCAAATCCTCGCAGGAAAAATCTCGTCACAGGAGGTACTTCTTTACTCACATCACACAGGGCGTAGCGGCGACTTGACGGTCCGTTCCCTGATTTCGGCCGAAGTCGCAACAAGACGCTCTAGACGCGCGAAAGCCGCTTCAGGAGCAAGACGGACGCAACGGGCCTGGCCCCCGCCTTCGCCACCCCGTCGGCCACTTCGCGGTCGGTGGAGACCACCACGACGGGCCGCCCGGGCGGTTCGGCACGCGCCAGCTGACGGATGACCTCGTCCGCCGTGACACCCGGCTTGCTGAACAGCACCCGCACCCCGCGCGGCGGCGCGAGCAGCACCGGAGCGGCCAGCTCGGCCCCGTCGAAGACACAGGTCATCTCGGCGCCCGTCTGGGCCGCGAGCACCGACAGACCGCCCAGCAGCCGCAGCCGCTGCTTCTCCAGCGGCATCTGCGGATAGCCGGTCTTGGTGACGTTGTAGCCGTCCACGATCAGATGGGCCTGCGGCAGTGCGAGCAGTTGGTCGAGCAGCGCCGGGTCGGTCTCCGAAAGGGCCCTGGCAGCAATGTCCTTGGGCGACATCCGTCCGGGCTCGACCGCGTCCACGCTGTCCGCGGGACGCATCGACGAGGGCGGCAGCGCCAGTTCGCGCCGCAGCCCGCCGGCCGCTTCGAGCACCGTGTCGAGCAGCAGCCGCAGCCGCATGTCCTCGACCGAGCGCCCTTCCCTGGCGGCCCTGCGGCCCGCCTCGACGGACGCCTCCGCCTCGCTGAGCCTCGTCCGCAGCCTCCGGGCCTCACTCTCGGCCGCGGACACCTGGGCCGCCGTCTCGGCCCGCAGGGCGTCGCTCTCGGCCCTGCCACGACGCAGCGCCGCCTCACCGCGCTTCACCTCGTTGGCCGCGCTGCGCAGCTTGCGCTGGAGCGAGTCGGCCTCCTTGCGGGAGGCGTCCAGTTCGGCTCGGAGCCGATCGGTCTCGCTCTTCGTCTGGGCGCGGGACCGGGCGAGTTCCTCGCGCAGCCGCTCCAGTTCGAGCCGGACCTCCTCGTCGGCCCGCTCGGCGTCGGCCCGCTCGGCCTCCTCGCCGGCGGCGGCGACCAGCTTGACCCAGCCGGCCGGGCGCAGCACATAGGCCGCGGCGGCCACGTCGACGGGATCCGCGGCGGCGGGCGGGGACCCCGCCACCAGCGCGGCGGCCAGCTCCGGCTGGGTCTCCTTCAGCCGTTCACCGATACGACGGCGGAAGGGCGCGTCGCCCTCCAGCGCAGCCGCCATCGCGTTCCCCGCGAACTTGGCACGCCGGGTCGGCGTGAAGCGGGCGTACTGTCGGAGCTGGGGCGGGAGTTCGGTGACCGTGAGACCGCCGAACGCGTCCGCGACGAGCGCGACGACCCGATGCCGCACACCTTCGGGCAGCGGGCGGTCGAGCGCCTCCACGGCGTCGTCGGCCGCGTCGGCCGACGTGGCGCCGCCAGCGGGCTGCTCCACCATCCGTCACCTCATTTTTTATGTGCGCGCGGCCCCGTCAGGAGTCGGCACCCGGCCTGTCGACTAGTTCGATCTGGTCCACCGCGTTGCACCAACGACAGCGCACCGACTCGATGGTCTCACTGACCACCTCGCGTTCCTCGACGCTGGACTCACCGGCCAGGTCGAGGTGGACGTATTCGACGACCTTGGACGAACGCGTCACGTCGAACCTCGTCAGGTTTCCGCAGAGCGTGCAGCGCCAGCGGGTCCCGTCTGTCGGCTGGGGAACCGTCGTCATCGTTGCGTCCTCTTTCGTCGAGCCGTGAGCTGCCGGACAAGGATCTCGCGGTGCGCCGTCGAACTGCGGATGTCCTCTTGTAACCCTACGGCCTCGGCGCTTCCCCTCGGCACGGCGAGGCGGTCTGTCCCGTTCCCTCCGCTTGCGTCATGCTCTGTTCATGATCGATCGGCGGGCTGCGGCCGGCAGAATCCTGCGGGCGGCCACCTCGGGCGGGCCGCCGGTGACGTACACCCTCATCGCCCTGTGCTGTGTGGCCTTCGTGATCAGCCCGCTCTCGGGGTTCAACCCGGTCTACGGCACCGCGGACGCCCTGCTCGCCGCCCAGGCCGGGTACTTCGAGCGCTGGGGCGTCATCCCGAGCGAACTGTGGGACGGCTCGGCGCACGCCGTCCTCACCCCGCTCACCGCACTGTTCGTCCACGGCAGCTGGCTGCACCTGCTCGGCAACATGCTGTTCCTGTACGTGTTCGGAGCCATGGCCGAGGAGCGCATGGGCCACACCGAGTTCGCGTTCTTCTACCTGGGCTGCGGCTATCTCGCCCTGCTCGCCTACGCGGCCGCGCACTCCACCTCCGACCAGACGCTCGTCGGCGCGTCGGGGGCGATCTCGGCGGTCCTGGGGGCCTTCCTCTACCTCTTCCCCCGCGCCCGGGTCACCAGCCTGTTCCCGTTCCTGCTGTTCCTGCCGCTGCGCTTCCCCGCGTGGATCGTGCTGGCCTTCTGGTTCGTCCTGCAGTGGCTGGCGGCCGAGGGCGCCGGCAGTGGGCCCGGGGTGGCCTACCTCGCCCATGTGGTCGGCTTCGCAACCGGCTTCCTCTACGCCTGGGGCCGCTTCCGGCGCGGGGCCGGCGCCCTGCGTCCGGACCAGGCGGGATAGCGGAGCGAGGTCCGGCACGTGCGGTCGCGGGGCGGAGGACGGAGCCACTGCGGAGCACGGGCGGCCGACGACGACGCCGATGTGCGTGCCGGACCCCGCCGGCCCGGCATGATCCGGACGCAAGGCCCTAGAGTGAAGTCTCCAGCCACGGCCACCGAGGGAGAAAGCCAGCCGTGATCACCGCGATCGTGCTCATCAAAACCAGCGTGGACCGGATTCCCGAGATCGCCGAGGCCATCGCCGCGCTGGACAGCGTCAGCGAGGTCTTCTCGGTCACCGGTACATACGACCTGATCGCCATGGTCCGGGTGTCCAAGCACGACGACCTCGCCGATGTCATCCCCGGCCGGATCAGCAAGATCCCCGGCGTCGAGGGAACCGACACCCACGTGGCGTTCCGTACGTACTCGCAGCACGACCTGGAGGCGGCCTTCGCCATCGGCCTGGACGCCTGAGGGCTGTCCCGCGGGGCCTCTCGTCCGGATCATGCCGGGCTCGCGGGGCCCGGCATGATCCAAGCGAAGGCCCCAGGGTTCTCAGCACTTTCGGGGGGGGGGGGGGGGGCTGACGGCAAGCCCGGGCCGGGCAGGGCGGGGGGGGGCCCGGCCGGGCCCGGGCGGCGCCCCCCCCCCGCGGGCGGGCGGGGCCCCAAAG
>NZ_JBEOVJ010000045.1:0-60222 GCF_040295435.1 Streptomyces sp. NPDC002809 | reverse complement strand
GGCCCTCACCCTGTTCCGAACCTGGGCAACAACAACCGCCTCCTGAGCGGATGCAGGGCCGGAGATACCCAAACCGATGAACCCATGAGGTCAGAACACTCAGGATTTCTGGCGCGTCACACTAGGTTCCCGATCTCCGATCGGAGACTGAGGATTCACTCAGCAAGTAGAAATTGCTTTCGCAGAAGGTCGAAGCCGCGGCCGAACATCTGGCGCTTTGGCATCTTGATGCGGTTGACGTGCCCTTCGACCACGCCTGAGTTCCAGGCACATGGTCAGACCGGCGACGACTGCGCCGCGGTCGATGCCTGCGGCACGGAGTGATTCCGAGACCGAGGCCAGACCGACCTCGGTCTCGAGGTGCGAAAGCACTTGGCGTGAAAGGAGGTTGCCCCTTCCCGGACTTGCGGTGAAGAGTATCGCTCTCCAGGTCGCGGCGGGAGCTGGAGCTGGAGCTGTCGGCGTGCCCGGAAGGGCTTGCGCCGTAGCCGAACCCGCGACTGCCGAGTTCAGGGCACACATGACAGCGCCGAGGCAGGACAGCGGTCAGGGCGGACAGAGGGCCCAGCAGCCGGGCGATGGTCCGCACATACACGGGGTGTACGGACCGCCGCCGGGTGGTCCGTGGCCAGGAACCCCGGCGCCGCCGGGCCGACCGCCCCTCCCGGGCGGGCAGTTCGTCCCGCCAGCGCCGTATCCGCCGGTACCCGCCCACACCCCGGGGCCCGTACGGGGGCGCAGCCGGCTGCCGTTGCTCAGCGCAGGCGCGGGAGTACTCGTCCTGGCCCTGCTCGCCTGGATCTTCTTCCTGGGCGACGACAGTGAGGGCCCGCTCGCCGACGGCAAGGAGTCCGCGAAGGCCGATCCTCGAACGCTCCAGCCCTACCGCCTCGCCCTTGCCGGCCTCGCCTTCGCTCCGGGGCTGCGTTACAAGGACGAGTCGCCCGGCGGCATGATGAAGCGCGAAGCCACCGTCACCTCGTCAGGAAGCCGATTCGGGAGCAGTGGCTTCGGGCGAAAGGAGCTCGACCGGGAGTTCCTCAGCGTCGGAGGGAAGACCTTCACCCGCTGGCGTACGGACCCCGCTGCCAAGAACGGCGCCCGGAAGCCGGGCCTGTGGGACGCCGGAGAGACTCTGGACTCCGGACTCAGCGACGAGCTGACCAAGCACCGGCCCTCAACACCGGAGCTGGCGAACCAGTTCTTCGAGGCCCTGGCCGAACTCGAGGAGAATCCCCCCACCGGCGGCTACAGCTCCGGTTCTCGCACCGTGGGCTCCACCGAGGCGCAGGCGCTCGACACCTCGGCCGGGCAGCTGGTTATCACCCGCAAGGCGCCCTTCCGGGTACTGAGGCTGGAGCCGCCGAGCGGATTCGTGCCAGGTGCGGCACCGTCCCGGTCTACGGGTTCGGCGTCGTACACGACCGTTCGCGCGGCTGCCGATCTCGATGACACCGGCCCCTTCGACGGCGCCGACACCCTGGCCCTGGACGTGGAACCGGTCGGCGAAGCCAACGCCCCCGCCATGTACGACACCTTCGCAAAGCAGACCAAGGAACTCGGCAAGGCGGGCGACAGCGGCATCTCCCTCTCGCTGAACGGCTCCGGGACCGTCCGCTGCAGCTCCGGCGGCTGCACCGCCGCGAGCAGCTTCTCCGGACAGGTCGCCGGCGACGCCAAGTCCCGGCTGGTGGGCGGCCAAGTCACGGCCGTGATGACCTCCACGTTCAGCATCGACGGTCAGTCCGGCGGCAGTTGCACCAGCCCGCCCGGTACCTTCTCTCTCAGCGGATCCAGTGTCTCCGGCAGTCTCACCTGCTCCAACCCCGGCGCCGGAGCCACCTTCGCCTCCGTTGAATCCCGCAAGAAGGCCGAGGCCCGGGCCCGCTCCCGGGCGAGCGGCGGACGGGCGGTGCAGTACTCGATCCCGCTGCGTGCCAACTCACTGATCAGCGCCCGCGCGCTGGCCACCGTCGAGGTGAAGAAGCTGGTCGCGCAGGTGGGCAAGGAACGCAAACGGCCCCCGTGCTCGACCTCGCACAGTTTCCCGGCCGGCACCCCGGTACTGCTCGCGAATGGCTCCCGGCGCCCCATTGAGGACGTCCGCTCCGGCGACCGTGTCCTGTCCACCGATCCGGTACGTGGTCACCGTGGTGCGCAGCGGGTGACCCGGCAGATCGTCACCACCGACAAGAACTTCACCAGGCTCGAACTCACCACCGCGGCAGGCCGCGAGGCCCTCACGGTGACCGACAACCACCCCTTCTGGTCGCGGACCACGAATCGCTGGAGGAACGCGTCGGAACTGAGGGCCGGGGAGAAAGTGGCCGGTGTCGGCACCTCGCCCGAGGTGCCGACACCGGCCACGGCAGTCGACATTCAGGGCACCCGGCCCACGTACGACCTGACGGTTGAGGGCATCCACACGTACTACGTACTGGCCGGCACCACACCCGTGCTGGTGCACAACAGCGACTGTCCGTGCGGAATGGACACCGCTTCGAGCTCAGGCGCGAGGATTGACCCCCATGCCAAGGGCGGTCGCCATACGGTGGCGGGACGTGCCCTGGAGAAGCACGTCAACAAGAATGGGGGCGGGAACCCGCACGGATGGCCCATCCCGTCGGGCAAGAAGGACCCTGCTGCGTGGAACGCCGTTGGGCAGGAGATGCTCGTAAAGATACTGACCCACCCGGGCGCCCGCGTGAACCCTGGTCGCGGGAATGTCAACGGCAAGTATCAGGACGTCATCGACATCCGGATGCCGGACGAACGCGGGGCACGGTTCGACGTGAACGGTAATTTCTCTGGGTTCCTCGACCCGTACGCTGCGCCTTGATGAGGGGACGAGCGGTGCCGAGAAGGCTACGTCCTCCTCAAGGACTGCTCGACGCCCACGCCGACCGGCTCGTCGGCTCTTCCGACCGCCGGCGTTCAACTCGCCAAACGCAACGCTCACTCGCCTGAGCCGAAGCTCAGGAGTTGTCACCGGCGACGCCGGATGAGCTGGCGGAGAGGACCGGTCGGGGCACGTTGGCTGTCACCGATTAGGCATCCCACCTGTCACAACCGCCCGTTCGGCAGACTTTCTGTCGACAGTACCGAAGAGCCTGAGTTCCCGGATACCCCAGCGATGCCGTGCTCAGGGCTGAGCCCTTCCACAGCGAGGCGGAAGAGGCGGTCGGCCTGGGTGTCGGGGTCCTTGTGGTGCTCGGTGGCCAGTGCGATGCCGACGGAGAGGGTCAGCAGGTCGTGAAAGGTGACGTGCGGCGCAACCGCCTTGTCTCGAATGGCCCGCTGGAGCAGGGGAGTTCCAGCCGCTTCGATTCTGCTGCCGCAGCTGCTCGGGGAGGGCTCTTCGGTGGGGGGCTCGTAGCTGAGGATATGGGCGAACCCGCGGGCTGAGACGGCGTACTGGACGAAGGCGTGGAGCCACTCCAAGAGCGCGGTGCGGCTGTTCTCGGTCGTGCTCAGTCGGCGGGCGCGCTCGCATAGGCCCTCGATGCGCTCCTGGAAGACGGCTTCGAGAAGGGCGCGGCGGGTGGGGAAGTGGCGGCGCACGGTCGCCGAACCGACGCCTGCGCTGCGGGCGATCTGCTCCTGGGATGCCTCGGCGCCGTGTGCGGCGACCTCGGCTTCGGCGACGGCGAGGATGCGCTGGTAGTTGCGTCGGGCGTCCGAGCGCTGACCGGTCATGATCTCCTCATTGCTAAACGGCGGGCCCCGCCATATCTTAGCGGCATGCAAAACGGCGGGCCCCGCCGTTTCCTCTCTCCCGTCCGCGAGGAGCAGCGATCATGCCCAGCAACAGCGAAATCGTCCTGGTCACCGGCGCCACCGGCCAGCAAGGCGGGGCCACGGCTCGCGCACTTCTGGCCGCCGAGGTGCCCGTACGTGCACTCGTACGCGATCCGTGGTCGAAGCCCGCCCGGGCGCTCGATGCGCTGGGCGCCGAACTGGTGCGGGCGGATCTTTCCGACCGGGCCTCCCTCGGTCCGGCGGTCGAGGGGGTCCGCGCGGTGTTCTCTGTGCAGATGCCGCCCATGACCGAGACCAGCGTGGACTTCGCGGGCGAGCTCGCCCAGGCCGCCAACCTGGTGGACGCGGCGCAGGTCGCAGGGGTGCGGCAGTTCGTGCAGTCCTCGACCAGTGGAGTCGGTGAGCACACCCGGGTCGCCGGCTGGGCCGAGGGCCGCTGGGCGGCGATGGCGGACTACTTCCACACCAAGCAGGCGATCATGGAGACGGTGCGTGGTGCGGGTTTTGCCCGCTGGACGGTGATCAAGCCCGCCTTCTTCATGGAGAACCTGCCCATGCTGGCGCCCAGGGGTCCGCGAGGCGGACTGCTGACGGTACTGAAGCCGGAGACAGAACTGGCCCTGGTCGCCGTGCGGGACATCGGCACGGCTGCGGCGCACACTCTCCGGGATCCTGACCGGTTCCACCAGGTGGAACTGGAACTGGCCGGTGATCTGCGCACGATGGAGCAGATCGCGCAGACCTTGTCCGCCGCCTGGGGCGTGCCCGTGACCGCACCCTCCATGAGCCTGGAAGAGGCCCTTGATGCGGGCATGCCCGCGTGGGGAGCCGGACACGAGTGGAACAACGCGGTCCTTCAGCCCGCCCGGCCCGAGTTCGCCCGGGAGTTGGGCATCCCGGTCACCACCTTCGCCGCGTGGGCGGATGAGCAGCTGACACCCGTGTCCGGCTAGGGCATATCCGGGACTGTGACGCTCGGCAGCGCCCGCCGGGGCGGACTGGGGCGAAAAGTTGGAGTGGCCTTGCCCCGGCATCCCTGCCGCGGTGGTTGCCGAATCCGCCGGGGCACCTGTTGGCCGGCCTGCCGTTCTTCACTCCGGAGACGCGCTTCGGCTCATCGCCACCGGCGAGTGCTCGCGCGCCACGCCCTGAATCAGTAGTCCAGGTCGAGGTAGTCGATGTCGTTGATGGCGACGTCCGAGATTCCTGTGGCGCGGCTGCCACCGTCTTGGAAGTACACCTCCTTGAATCCTTCGGCGATGATGCCGCGCATCTGCTGGTCGTCGGCTCCGGCGTTGCCTGCGTCGAAGAGGCGTTGTGCGTAGGCCGGGGGGAGGTGGACGGTGAGCCGGCGGAAGCGTCCGTCGTCGGTGGTGCCGATGGGCGCGGTGTAGCCGAAACGGGCTCGGGTCTCCACGGTGATGCCAGTGGTGGCGGCCCGTTTGCGTCGGCGTTTGCGTACCTGGGGCTGCCAGCGGGTGCGGACGGCGTCGTCGATCTTCGCGGCGATGTCCGGAGGCGGGTTCTTGCGGGCACCTCGACGGTAGCGGTTGACGGAGTCGGCGGTGACGCCTAGTTCCGCCGCGACGGCCCTCGCGCTGCCCAGTTGTCTGAGCAGATAGCTGATCCGGCCTTTGAGGGTTCTGGGTGGCTGGCGGGTGAACGCTTCGCGGTCGGCGCGCTCGATGGCGTCCTGGATCTCCCCCACGGGTCATTCTCCTTCGTCCAGGACGGCGTCGCCGCCCTTGATGTGGCGGGCGGGGTTGAGGCCCTTCTCCATGAGGTCGACCGTCCAGAGCATCGTCTGGACACCCTCCAGTTTGGCCAGGCCGGGGCCTGGGCCGAGGCGGAAGCCGCCGAGCCGGGGCTTGCCGGTGGTGGTGTCGTAGGGCAGCAGGTCAAGGGGGCTGTCGCCTGGGCTGGGGTAGACAACGCAGTCGGAGAGCACCGCGAGTGGGTACAGGCCTGTCATCTTGGCCATGTTGCGAAGTTTGCGGTGCATGTTGACGCGTGCTTTGGAGATGACGGCGGCGCGGATGTCGGGGCGCCAGGTGGGGCGCTGAAGGGCCGGCCACGCGTCGCCTTGTTTGTAGCTCTTGCCTTGTGGGCGCTCGCGTAGTTTGCCGACGCCGCCTTTGACGGTGGCTTTGATCGCGGTGAGGACGGCGGCGAGGGCCGGGTCGGCGTCCTTGTGCTGTTCCATCGCCGTCAGGAACTCGGCGTCTGTGAGGTCTTTGGTGACGCCGAGGTCGGCGAGGGTGTCGACGTAGGCGTTCTTGAGGCGGTCGTGCCACGGGTCGAGGTACGCACCGGTCTCGCGGCGCAGGAACGCTCGGGTCGGGGTGATCTGGTGGCCGAGCTCCTGTGCGTAGGCGAGGGTGTGTGTCTGGTACCAGGCAGGTCCGGTCGGGCGGGTGCCGTCCGGGGTGAACGGAGACGGCAGGCGGGGATCCAGCTCGATGTGCGAGAGGTCGACCAGCCAGGAGCCGGGGATCTTCGGGTTGAAGGCCGGGTGGTGGAAGTGGTCCGGGGCGGACAGGCCCACCACGAGGCGGGCGGATGCGGCGAGGAAGGCAGTGTTCAGGTCCAGGCCGACCGCGTACGGCAGGGTGCACTCCTCGTCGGTCAGCAGTTCGACGTCTCGGACCCACTGATAGGCCTCTTCGTCGAGGAACCCGCCGTCCCAGCCGGAGTTCACGACTACGGGATGCTCCGCGGTGGCCTCCGGCGGTGCCGGGTCCACCGCCTCCGGGCCCAGCGAGCCGGGGTTGTAGCCGGACACCCAGTTGCCGGTTGCCTTGTCCTGCACGGCCCGGGTGGGCGGGCGCAACGCGGTCATCAGTTCGAGGCCGCAGACGGCGGTGGAGCCGCGGGGGGTGATGACGCGTCGGGCGTAGATACCGAGGACGCGGGCGATGTCGGCCGGATGCATGTCGGTGACGCCGGGCCAGGAGCGTTCGTCCAGGGCGTCCCAGGACAGGACGGCGAGCTGCACGCACTGTCGCCGGTCCGCGGTGGCTTTGCGGTAGATGCGGGCCCAGGGGCCGAATCCGCGCTGGGTGAGCTGCCACTTGTCTTTGGTGACCTGCTTGATCACGGAGTGGTCGGCGGGCAGACGCAGGGAGCGGCGCTGCTCATGACCCTCCAGGCGCTCGGGCAGTCCGAACTTCACGGCGGCCGTGGCGGTGAGCACGATCAGCGGGTCGGAGTCCCTGCCGCTGCGGTGCAGACGCGGTGCGCCGAGCCCGGACTCGGTGAGTGTCCACTGCACGAGGCCCGGGATCGTGGTCGCCGGACAGTCCAGGACGATGCCGTCGGTGCCGTAGGCGGATCCGTCGCCATCCACAACGGCGAGCGGGCCATGGGGGAAACGCGGATCCGGGGCGGGTGCCGTGGCCGTAGCGCTCTTCGTCGCCGAGCCGTGGCGCGGCGCTGCGGCGCGGGTGGCGGGGCGAGGCGGGGCGGCGGAGGGGCGGGCCGGGCCCTGCCGAGCCGGGACACCGGGCGCAGCGGGTTCGGTGAGTGCAGCGGGTGCGGCAGGTTCGGTGGGTTCGGTGGGTAGCGCAGACGCAGAAGGTTCGGTGTGTGCAGCGCGTTCGGTGGGTGCAGCGGGCGCAGCCGTGGTGGCGGCCCGGTCGGCTGGTGCGGGAGGCGCTTGGGCGGCGGGCGGTGGAGTGGTGGCCGGGTAGCGGTGGGCGAGGCCCTCGAGGAGGCGCCGGTAGGCCTGAAGGCGCTCCCCCTTGGGTTCGGCACGGCCGGCTTCCCAGGCAGTGATGCTCGGCACGCGCACGCCCAGTGCCTGGGCGACGGCAGCCGGTGTCAGCCCGGCCGCCTCGCGCAGGCGCACGCGTTCGGCCGGGGCGGGCAGGACGGTGCCGTCGTCCACGGCCGCGAGAAGCGAGTCGATGGCCGTGAACAGTTCTTGGGGCTGCTGGTTTGTCATGTTCGCGATCTCCCGTTACCGGACGCCCTGGCGGATCTCTTCCAGGCGAGTCACCAGCCGCTGATACCGCTGGGAGGCCGCCTGGGAGGAATTCAGGCCCTGCTGGGCGGCGATCTGACGCCAGTCCATGGTGCGGCGGCGCGCCTCGAAGACGACCTCGGTCTCCAACCGGTCGAGTTGCTCACGCATCGTGTCGAACAAGCCCAGGGCCGCACCGACCTCATTGTCCGTGACAGCCGGTTCCTGCCTGCTGTCGCCCCGGTCTGTAGCAGCAGCGGCGAGCAGTCCCGCCACCAGCAGGACATCCCGCTGCAGCTCCTGTGCCGCCGCCGGCTGCTGCTCCCCTGCTCCCCCGAGCTCGGACAGGAGGTCACGGGCCTGCTCATGAACATCACGCGCCATATCCGTCACTCTACCCCGCACCAGCAATGAAACAACGATTTGTTGTTCCATTGCGGATCGGCCGGTCGCCTCGGCTTCTGCGCAGTCCGCCAGGGCACCTCACTCGGCATCAGCACCCTTCTGCCACCGTCATGCCGCGCACGAGGTACAAGCGGGCGCACACCGACAGACGGACCAGGCCGACGAACCGTGCAGCGTATTGAACCTCACCCGGACCGGTGGCGCAGTGACGCGGTGCCGACAGCCTGGCAGGTCCGCCCCCGGCCTGCTCGTCACCACGCAGTCCCCCAGCTCGTGCATCCAAGCCGGGACCCAGCCGTCGGGCGCCTTGAAGCCGAGGCCGAAGTCGGACCTGCTCAGATGCAGCCTCCCAAGCCGCCGAGAGGCCGCGGAACAACTCCCGCCGGTACCCCGTCTCGCCTGCAAGAGGCTGGGCGGCGTCCGCACGGTGCGCCGCGCTGCTGCCTTGGACGTGGGTCTCACCGACGTCAGCGTCGGCCTCAACTGTGCGCGTACGGGGAGGCCCCACAACTCGGTGCACACCGTCTACTACTGATGACGCTGCTGGTCACGATGTCCTCCGGCGCCGGTCTCGTACCTCATATCCGCGCACGGGGAGCCAGGCGCCCTCCCCCGGCCCCGCCGACCTGTAGGAACGCCCGCTGCCCCTTGCAGTGCCGTCCTGCACTCTTTCGACGGCCCACGCGTGTTCCGCAGGGCCGGACAGCAGCAGGATGGGGCAGCAGCCCAGGTGTGCTGGGGCTGCCGACCTTCACCTGTGCATCATCACCGTCAGCCGCCGAACTCCAGGGCTTCGTCCGCAGCCGGGCCCACGGCGTCCACCTTCATCAGACGGCTCGCGATCGCTCCTTCACCCCGTCCGAACATTTCCGCCAGAGCAGACAGCGAGACTCCCTGGGCACACCGGTCGAGGAGGTCCTCCTCCTCGTCGGGGGTCCACCGCTGGTAGGCGTTGCGGTGAGCCTGCCGCTTCTCGATGACCGTATAGGCCTTGGGCGGCTCCGCCACTGCCGGCCGGGGAGCGGCGGGTTGAGCGGGGGCTGGGCGGGGCGCGAGTTCGAGGGCGAAGAGTTTCCAACGGATGGAGTTCTCACTGCGCCCGAGCTCTCCAGCCAGTTGTTCCGGGGTGCGGCCTTCGCGGTAGCTGTCACCCAAGTAGCGTTCGGCCTCCGATGTCCACGGGTCGCCCGGCCGGGCAGCTCTCACATGGGCAGGAGCCTGCCGTGGGTTCGGCGTGGGGGCCTGGGCGGGTGTGGTGCATGCGTGTGCGGCAGAGGTGACCAGGCGGCCGATCTCCCCGAGGTCCTGGCGTCCGACCCTGCCGGTGAGTTCGCCCTGAACCACCCCGTCAGGTGAGCACACCGTGACCGTGAGATCCATCAGTCCGTCGGCGGCCGGGTCCGCATTCAGACAGTAGCGGCGTTCCGTGTCGCCGATCTCCAGGCGAACCGAGGGCCCGGCTTCCCATGCCGGGCTACCCGTTCGGGCCGGTCGCGCGGCTGGGGCCGACGGGGCTGGGACCGACGGGGTAGGGACCGACGGGGTTGCCGAGTCGTCGGGGCGTTTACGCAAGGCGGCCCAGTCAGGCTCGAAGGCCGCCGGCAGCTGTGCCTGCAGGCGGGTGAGCAGACGCAGGTAGGCAGCCTCGTCGGCGGGATCCGCCATCAGCCGACCGGCCTCCCAGTCCGCCATTTCAGCAAGTTCCTTGCCCAGCGCACTCGCGAATTCCTCGAGGGACGCACCCCATGCCTCACGCACACGGCTGCGTTCCGCCGGCAGCGGCAACTCGACCGCACACCTGCCGCGCTCCACCAACGCATCCACACCCCCAGCCATGGATGTCTCGTGCTCCGCCATCCTTCGCTCTCCATCCCTTCCACGAGCCAGTACTTGACGAACACCAACGGCATGAGGGAGGCGGCATACCCCAGTGACGAACAGCAGTCACACCTGCCCCGCCCCGAGCACGGCGAGCCCTCTGCGCCGCCGCGCACCTGCCGCCGAGAGTGCCCACCAGGGGCAGACGCCGATTTCTATCCCCACCCGCCATCCGGCACACCACAGATCCCATGAACTGGCGGTATTTCGACAGCACTATGACCAAATCCGCACACGGCCCCAACTCGATCAGAGAACCCCGGCCCCACACTCCGTCCCTGCCCTGCCCTGCCCTGCCCTGCCACCCGCCCGGACACCTCCCCTGGTACGGACACGACTGGAATTCCGCGTTCCGGCTGCTGCATGTCCGACAGCCGTGACAAGACCTGACGAACAGTCAAGCAGCTCGCTCTCGACGACTCCGGCGGGACGGCGCCGAGGCCTTGGGCCGACTGCGCCAAGTCCTGCTCAATGGGCTGCAAGCGGTCGACGAACTCGACTGCTCCCTGGCGTGCGCGGATGGTCCCCGCATCCACGCGAAACCCGAAAAGTGGTGGCCGGCACCAGCCCGTCGCAGGTAGACCGGCGGAAGGTGGCAGCAGACCCCATCTGACCCGCGACGGACGCGGCACCCGCTCGAAGACACCGCCACCGCGGCCAACGTCAATGCCGTCCCCCAGCACCTCACCCTGGTCGACGGCTCCCGCACGTCGCGGCCGCCCCGGCCAGTCCCGCCGACAACCGAAAGCCCTCCTCGGCGAAAAGCGCTACGATTCCGACGCCCGCCACGGCAAGCTCCAACACCGACGGGACCTCTCCGCCATCCCGCCAGGGACCCGACACCAAGGGCCTCGCCAAGTTCCGCCATGCCCTCGAGCACGCCTTCGCGCTGCTCCACCACTTCAAACGGGTCGACGCCCACCTCACCGGCGCACCACGGGCACGCGCCCGCCGCTTCGCAGCACTTCGCCCCGCCGGGTAGATCCGACGGGGCGAAGCACGAGGCCCGAATCAATACCCCGGACGCAGATCATGATCTTCACGTGGTGGCCGCTGTCTGGCGTCACCAGCGGGCAACGAGCGTCTCTTCCTTACCCCGGTTGCGATACAGCCAGGTGGTCCCCGGCGCGATGGCGCCGGTCAGATAGCCGACGATGGGGTCCCGCTGCGTTGCGCTGTCCAGCTCGCCGAGCAGGTTCAGCGCGTCGGGCAGAGGGAAGAAGGCGGCCTGTTTGATGTCGTCGTCCTTGGGCGCGACGTCCCCCGACCACGCGTCGATCTCGAAGGCGACGGCCAGCGCCGAAGGGTGCTGCTCGGAGTCGATGTGCATGAGGAACGCGGTCCGTGCAGGGTTGCCCACCAGCAGCCCCGTCTCTTCATGCAGTTCGCGCCGGAGAGCTTCGTTCATGAGCTCGCCGTCCTTGACTCCTCCGCCGGGGAGGGACCAGAGGATCTCGCCGTCGATGCCGAGGCTCTCTTGTACGAGCAGGATCTCGTTGTCTTGACGGATGATACCGATGACCAACTGCACCCGGGGCTCCGGGTCCTTCGAATTCTCTGCCGTCATGCCGCAGACCGTACGTGACGGCCGGTTCGCCGGTAGCCCGGGCCACTGAGGAGAGTCTGTCCGCCGGACGCGGCGCGGAAGCCCATCGGTTCCACGCATGGGCCGTCATCGACCTCACCGCCCGTCGCCGGGCCACCGGCGTCCACTGATCCGCCGCAACCACACAACCGGCGAAATCGCCCTGCGCTGCTATGCCACCTCGCCGGTAGTCCGGGCCGACGGACATACCCGTCGCCCCTGCCCGCACGACCTGTTCCCACCGACCTGCCAAGAGGTCCCGCGCCTACTCTCGGCGTCACCCTCCGGGCGCTGCACAGCCCGCCCACCGACTCGGCCTGTTCGCCTGGCGGCGCCGCCACCAGGCGCAATCACGGGCAGTCGCTACCTCTGACATACCGCAACCCGGACGAGAGGATCACCATCCGCGGCATGGAGCGCCGAACCACAGCGTCCGCGGCGTCGCGGTCCGGACCTGCTCGGTCCGGGCCTGCCCCGCGCACTGCCGCCTTACGGTGGCGATGCGTCAGCTCTGAGCGGCGTCGTCGCCCGCCTGCTCGGCACCCTCAGCGGCGCCTGCCTTCTCGCGCATCTTGCGCACCAGCTCCGCCTTCTGGTCGGCTGCACCCTGGCGGTCGAGGTTGCGGTGCGGACCGTTGTTCTGGCGTTCGGCGCGGGACAGCCGCTTGCGCTGGCCGCCGCCCATGCCCACGGGGTTGTTGATGTTCTTGCTCACGGTCACGGGTTCTCCCGGTAATGATGTGAAGTGATCTACGGATTCATCGGCAGGGGACGGACGGCCACGCCGAAGGACGTCAGCAGGGGCCCGTCACGCTCTCACTCGTAAATCGGCGCCTGGAAGAACATGACAAAGACGTTACCCGGTTCCGTCGGCCCCGCATACCAACCTTTTCGCCGTCCCGGCGTCGGCCGGGCCTTCGGCCAGCGCCCGGCGGCCGCCGTCTCCTTCCGAGAACCTCAGCACCGCCAGCACCACCAATGACCGCCGCAGCCGCCGCAGCCGCCGCAGCCGCCGCAGCCGCCGCAGCCGCCGCAGCCGCCGCCAGGATGGGCTTTGCCGGGCCGCCTCGGGCGTTGTCGGCGGCCGCGAGCCCACTGAGGGCATGAGAATCATCTCACTCGCGCCCCACTGTTACGGAACGACATCGAGGTCGGCCGCAACGTTGTCGGCGCCCTCGCATGTGCCCATGGGCGGCGGTCATGCCTCGCGGCCTTCGTCCTGGTACTCGCCGGAGAGGATGTCGATGTCACCGGACCCGGACAGGGCCGTGTGGCTCCAGCGAGCTGTAGCGAAGTCACTCGTCGACGTGTTCGGGAGGTACCTGGATCAGAGGTCGGCGATATCGACGAGCTCGGGGTTCTGGCACAGATCTTGGGGAGCCGTCGCGGAGCGTTACCTTGATGTTCGATTGCGAGGGAGTGGCTCGTGTGAGACGGCGTACGCCTTGCCGCCTTACAGCCGGAATTGACGCTCCCCCAGGTGCTTGTCGGTTCGATGCCGTGGTCGGCTGTGGACGGTGATGGTGCTGTTCATGCAGGCCGATACATCGTTCTGGGACTCGCTGGTGTTCGACGGGATCGACGAGGTGGATGTCGAGGCGGTCATGGCCGCGTTCGGCACGGTCGAGGTGGTGGTGAGAGGCCGCGTGGCCGGGCTGCATGTGCGGACTGCCCGCCGATTTTCGGACCGAGTCCACGACCGTTTCCAGCCCAGGCTGAAGGACCTTCCGCTCGTTGATCAGCGCTTTGTGATCCGGCTGACGGTCCGGCGCTTCATCTGCGGGTCGGTGGACTGCCGGCGCCGGACGTTCGCCGAGCCGTTCTCCCGGCTGGCCGCCCCGCACGCCAGGTTCACCACTCGTCTCAACCACGCGCTGAGCGAGTAGGGCTCGCCCTGGCCGGGCGGGCCGGCGCTCGGCTGGCGGCCCAGCTGGGCTTCGGCGCGGGAAGGATGACCTTGCTACGCAGGGTCATGGCATTGCCCGATCCACGGTTCAGCACGCCGCGCGTGCTGGGTGTGGACGACGCGCGATCCGCCGCGGCCAGACCTACGCCACCGTCCTGACCAGCGTCGAAGACCACCGCGTGGTCGATGTGCTCCCGACCCGTGAGGCCGGACCGCTGGCAGCTTGGCTGGACCGCCATCCCGGCGTGGAGATCATCTGCCGGGACCGGTCCGGCGCCTACGCCGAGGGCGCCCGCCGCGGTGCACCCGACGCTTTGCAGGTCGCAGACCGGTTCCATCTGTGGCAGGGCCTCGGCCGGGCCGTGGAGACCTGCGTCGCCGCCCACCGCGACTGCCTGCGCAACCCGTCGCCCAGCGGCATGCTGCCACAGGCCACCCGACTGGCTTCCGGGCGGCCGCAGGACAACTTCGAGCCCGTCGGCCGACGGGCCGAGCGGACGAACGCCGCACACGCACTGGTCCACGAGATGCTTACCCAAGGCCACTCACGCCGGGCGATCGCCCGGCGCCTGGGCTGGGGCCTCAACACCGTGCTCCGGTACGCGGCCGCCGCACACTGGTAGGACACCATCCGCGAGAAACGGCCCCGGCCTGCCCAGCAGACTGGACCCCTACAAGCCCTACCTGGAACGGCGATTCGCAGAAGGATGCACCAGCGTCACACGACTGCACAGCAAACTGGTTGCCGAGCACGCTCCCGTCACCTACGCCATGGTCCGCGCCCACATCGCCACCTTGCCCAGGGCTCCGCCCGCCGCACCGGCCCGGCCCGGCCCGGCCCGGCCCGGCCCGGCCACCGACAGTGCGCCAGGTGACCGGCTGGCTCACCCGTCACCCCCCGCCCCTGACCGACGAGGACCGGGCCGGCCTGAAGGACGTCCTGGCCCGCTGCCCCGAACTGGACACGGCAGCCGGACACGTCCGCGAATTCGGCGAAATACTCACCAACCGCCTCGGCTCCACACTCCCCGCCTGGATCGAAGTAGTCGACGCCAGCCAGCTGCCCGGGCTCACCGGTTTCGCACTCCACCTGCTCCGAGACCTCGACGCCGTGACAGCCGGGCTCACTCTCAACTGGAGCTCCGGCAGCATCGAGGGCGCCGTCAACTGCGTCAAGAAGATCAAGCGGCAGCTCTACCGCCGAGCCGGATTCGAACTGCTCCGCAAGATGATCCTGCTCCAGTAACACTCCGAGACGCCCCCAAGACCTGCGCGAGAGCCGGGAAGTAGGAACATGTGCTGCGACGGGGGTCCATGCAGGCACCCAGCCGTGGAAGGATGGCCTCATGTTGATCCGAAAGGGCAATGCCGCGTAGGCGTCCCAAGGCCGTCCGTGCAGAGCGGTGGCGGCCACGATGGCAGTATCCGGTCCTGCGGGTTCATGGTGTCTCCGCGCGGACTCGTGCAGCAATCCGCCGGGTCGAAGACCAGGAGATGTGGCCCAACGCGGTCGCTGGTGCGCTCTCTCGTTTCGAGTGGGCTTTTAAGCAGCCTGGACGCTACCTGAATGCCTCCGAGGCCTATTCGCCTGGGATAGAGGTGGAAGATGCCCGTGATGACCTGGAGTGGGCGATGCTGCACCTTCCTCCCGGAGCCAAACGGGACTTGGGCCGACTGATCACGCGCATCGATGAGGAATTCGAGCGCCGTACCCTGCCGGAGCCCAACAACATCAAGTGGGCAATGATGGGCTGGTGGTGGACCAGAATGCGTGAACGCTGACGGGCCCCGGGGCTTGTGACCCTCCCCTGCAATCGAACGCCACCGTCACCTCCGCGACGACTCCCCAAGATCTGTGCCAGAACCCATTGCAGTCGACGAAGCCAGCCGTTTTCTCGTATAGCTGCCGCTACCCCTCATGCGGCAAAACGTGACTGGCCGCCGAGTTCTGTAGCGGTGGCATGAAGGCTGACGCGGTTCGCGTGCTCGCGTGCTCGCGGCGAGCCGTGCCGGTCAGCCTCGCCGGGTCCGGCCCACCCGGCCACTCCGCGGTCCCGGAACTTGCCGCCTTCATCCGCGAGACCGCCCGTCCACGCGAACACACGAACAGCCCCGAGCAGGATCGTCACGCCGTGGAGCCGGTGCAGTGACCAGCCCCGACGAGGAGGCATCCGGCGATGCGGGAAGGCGGGATGCGGGAGCTGTCATGCTGCCTGACCAGACTGCACGGCGTCCGCGTTTGCCTGCGGGCGGTCGAACGGCACAACGCCATCGCCCAACGGATCCGTGGCCTCCTCGCAGACCTCGGCGAGAGCACCGAGCCCCGCCCTGACGATCACTGCTGAGCGTTTTCCGGCAGCCTGCACGAGAGCCCGCCGGATACTTGTCGGATGGATGGATCAAGGGCTTCTTGGATCAACACCACGCACGATTGGGCGGGCAGCGTGGACACGGACCATCTCGGCCGGATCCGCCAGGGGTCCGCAGAGTTCGCGCCGGGCGGGCCAGAACACCTTGTTCTCGAGGTCGTTGCTTACGCCGCTGACGAGGCAGCAAGCCGGGGCGGCGGACGGTGTGTGATCACGCTGCATACCGACGGCTCGGTGTCGGTGACGGATGACGGACGGGGCACCGACACTCGGATCGACGAGCATGGCCGCGTGGTGAAGAAGCCGGTCATGGCCACGAAGGATCTTCGGTTCTTCGACCTCCCGGAGGCGGAGCGGCTTCCGGACGGACATCCGCGTCGTGGCATGTCCGTCGTCGCAGCGCTCAGCGAGTGGCTGATTCATACCAACCGTCGTCTCAACGGATCCTGGAGCCGGCGCTACGAACACGGCGTCCCGGTGACCGATCTGCAGTCCGTCGAAGACGACGGAGCCACGGGGACCTGCGTCCGGTTCCTGCCGGACAATGCCCTGCGTTCGCGGTGGTCGTTGACCGCCGGCGATCTGGCGCGGTGGTCCGAGCACTGGCCCGAACTGACGGCCCGCCTCGACGATCAGCGCAACGGCGAGCACCGGTCAGGTCGGTGACCACAAGGTGCCGCGGCCGGGCCGCACCGAAGAGAACGGCCCGGTCGACTCCCGAACTGTGGTCCTGGTGCTCGGCCTTGGTGGCATGGAGGTGGCAGGAGTCGGAGTCAGTCCCGATCAGGGTGCATGGGGAGTCGGGCCAGGCCCGCGCACGAAATTCGTCTGACCACCCGGCCCTGCCACTCGTACGGGGTCCACTTCTCGGCCGGTACCTTCACCTGCTGGGCCAGCTGCGCCACCCGCAGTCGCCGGAACCTCTTCCGCGTTCTCCGGGAACCGTGCCTCGGCCTCGGAACATCGTGGCGATGTCGATCACATCTGGTCGGGAAGCGCAGAACCGGATCCTGGGGCCATCACGTTCTGCTTCATGACGGGTAGCGGCAGCTTCACGGGAACACGGCCGAGGAGGATCTCGTCGACCTCTTCCTCAGCGCGGCTTCAGCCCCGTGCCCGGCAACAACAGGGCCTGTCAGATCCCGCGCCTAGGCTGTCCGCAGAGATCCGATCAAGGAGCAGGGCAGTGCGAATAGAGCGTCACCAGGTGGGCGGGCCCGTCGTGTCGGCAGCGCGCGAGGACTTCACGAACCGCATCGGGGGTCAGGTGCGGTCCATGTCGCGGGCCGGCCGGATGACCACCTACGAGTGGCAGCTGATCGCCGACGAGTTCCTCGACTACCTGGGCGCCCTGTCCGTCGAGACACCTGACCTCGACACAGCGGAGGCCAGGGCTGCCCTCAAGGACGCTGCCGAAGCCTCGGCCGGCGCCGTCGCCTACGCGGCGTACCACCCGCACGGCAGCTTCCATGTCTTCCTGGAGTACGTGAACTTCGGCATGAGCTACGACCCGGGTGAGGACGCCCCCGAGGAGCGCGTCACG
The DNA here is from genome assembly GCF_040295435.1 of Streptomyces sp. NPDC002809. Taxonomy (NCBI): domain Bacteria; kingdom Bacillati; phylum Actinomycetota; class Actinomycetes; order Kitasatosporales; family Streptomycetaceae; genus Streptomyces; species Streptomyces sp. NPDC002809. The sequence goes on along the minus strand of NZ_JBEOVJ010000045.1, from coordinate 42,816 downwards.
CCCGGGGCATGGATCGACGCGCTCTGCCTGTCGGTCCTCAGGGACAAAGCCAAGTGGCACGGCGAGGCCTTCCATTTCGCCCGGGAGAAGTTCGCCGCGCAGGTGCAGGGAACGCCCGCCGGTGAGCTCGCCACAGGGTTGATGGCCGTGGTCCTGGACGACACCGGCGATGACGAGGAGTACCCGCCGAGCGCGCAGGCCAAGCTCGCCGCCCTCGACGCGGCTCTGGACCGCGTCCGGATCCGCGCCGAGGAGACGGGCAAGCCTCTCCTGGACCGGCCGGACAGCCTGGCGCTGCACGCGCTGCGCGCGCTGGCCTCCGAGGACCGGGAGGCCTTCGATGCCGGGCTGGCCGACCTCCTGGTCAGGCACACGACCCTGCACGGCCCGGCGGCCTCCCCGAGTACTCTCCTCCCACTTGTCCCCATGGCCCTCGCCGGGCTCGCGTACCGGACCCTGGGCTGGGCGCCTGCCGTCCGCACCGGCTACCTTCCTCACGCGCTGGTCACCGGCTTCGAGACCCAGGGCCCTCGAGTGGCGGAGTTCGGCCGGGACCGGCGGCCGGACGCGGTGGCCGCGCTCGCCGCAGGCCCGCTGGTGGTGGAGCGGCCGGCCTTCGACCGGACTGTGGGACCGCAGATCGAGGCCATGTATCAGGAACACGCTCGGAAGGCGTTCACCCCGGTCGACGGAGAACCTCTCGCCGTCTGGCGGCTCGGCAGTGTCATGGCCGATCAGGAGCGTCTCTTCAAGTGGCGCGCGGGAAGTCCCGGCGGCTCCACGGAAGCCATGCCCGCAAGCCTTCGGCTGGCCTCTCTGACGGGGGCCGCCCTGTTCCGCATCGCCTTGGCGGAGCCGGGCACCGAGGTCGGGGTGACCATCGACGGCCGCACGCTGCGCTACCCGGCCGCGCGAGGCGAGGAGACCGGTGCCGGCAACTGGCAGAAGGCCACTGCCTTCGCCCTGATCACCGGCGCACGAGAGGACCTCGCGCCCTTGGTCCTTGCCGGCCCTGCCTTCGCTCGCCCGGACGGCTCCGCCTTCACCGCGTACCGCGAAGCCCTCCACGCCTACCTGAAGGGCGTCGATCCCGAAGCGGCCGCACAGCGGGCCCTGCAGCAGGCCGAGCGGGCCAAGGACTGGGGCTTCGCCATGCCCCCGGCCGTACTGCTGTCGCAACTGGTGGAGGGCGACGAGGAGAGCTTCAACCTGGCTCTCGCCGACGCGCTTGAAGCCCACCGCGCCTACTACCAGGTCGCCGACCGCGCCGACGATCCGGACGCCTCCATCAACCTCGACATCCTCGCGCTGGCCTGCCACGCTCGCCGCCGCGGCTGGAACATCCGCGTCAGATCCCCCTACCTTCCGCAGGCCCTCCTCCAGGCCGCCGAACCCTTCTAGGGACCGGTCCGGACGCCCGCGCGAATGCGCTGCCCGACGTCCGCGCGGTGCCTGGACCGGGTGCATGGCATCGGCCGGGCGCGGGCCGGATCGCGGCAACCGTCCGCTTTCCGCGCGAACAGCGCCGACCTCGATCCGGGGCGTGGCAGCGCGGTCACGGAGTAAGCCGGCATCGGTCCGGCGGACCACCGGCGCCTCGGCCTCGGCCTCGGCCTCGGCCTCGGCAAGGATCGGACAGCGAGCGCCGCAAGGCGGCTCACGGTCCGCAGACCGCTGCCCCACGCCGCGGTGGTGCCAGGGAGTGGGGTGGCGGACGGCAGGTGAGTCAGCCTCCGGCAGCAGGTATCCAGCGTCGACGGACAGTTGCGCGGCCGCACGCACCTTGCTCACGTAGTCGGCGTGGGTCGGGTAGAGGCGGCTGAGTACAGGTTCCGCGGTGGCCGGGAAGAGCGGGTCGGACGGATCGCCGTCGTCGTGCCGGTCCCAGACGTCGGCGTCGCCGTTCCACGGGTCGCGGGCGCCGTACAGGCCGCAGAAGACGCCGCTGCCCGTGGTGTCGCGCGAACCCGTGAGCGTACGGGTGGGCACCGTGACGTCCGGCAAGCGGACACCACCGGTGCCCAGACCGGTGGCAGAGTTCGGCTTCGGAAGGAGGACGAGACCACTCGAAAGACCGACCCGCCCGGGCTCAGGGGATCGAGCGTCTTCGGGGCTCCGCGCCGGCCGCTCATGCCGACCCGTCGGCGGCTGAGCCGAATGGGCTCATTGGTCCGGATCCGAAGTCGGTCACCCCTGTCCCCCTGCCGTGCTGAGCAGAGCCGGCAGGCCTTTTGCCGACTCTGCGGACGGTGGCGTACTGCTGGGCGTACTGCTGCCGCCCGGTCGGCTCGCGAGCCGAAGCTCCTGTCGGACAAGGCGACGTGCCGGATCCGGAAGCCGATGGTTCCCACTGCTTTCCGGCGTGTGTCGATCCGCCACCGCACGCTCGCGCGGGTAGCGTCGCTGGAACCCTTCTCGTACTTCGGCCCGGGGGATTCGCCGGTGCAGCAATCGTTCTTCCAATGGGTCGGTCGTCTCCTGAGCGACCAGCGTTGGCGCGCCCTCCATTTCCGCGCCGCGCTGGGCGTCACGTCGGCGACCGCCGCAGTTCTGCTGGCCGGTTCAGCACTGGTCGTGCCGGCCGAGAAAGGCGCGGCAGGCGCCAACATCACGTCGTTTCCCAAGGCCATCTGGTGGTCCATCGAGACAGCGACGACGGTCGGGTACGGCGATCTGTATCCGGTGACCGCTTGGGGCCGGGTCATCGCCTCCGTGACGATGCTGGCCGGGATCACCACCTTCGGCATGGTCACCGCGGCCATCGCCACCTGGTTCGTCGACCGTGCGCAGAAGGAGGCTCATGAGGTCGGTACGGCCGTGCGGCGCTACACCCACGAGGGCGAGGATGCCGTCAGCTCGGAGTTGCGGATCCTGCACCAGAGGTTCGACCGCGTCGAGCAGTTGCTGGATCGTCGCGGCGAGCATTGACGGCAACCCTGCCGCGCTCGCTGCGGAGCCGGGCGCCGGACCCGTGGACCGGTCCTGGCCACCGGCGTTGGGCCGCTGAGCGGTTGGGCCTCGCGACGGCACTCTTGCGCTTCCATGGCCGCGGTCGCACGGATGTCGAAACCGACGCCCTGGGCCGTGGGCCGTTTGTGACGACAGCGGATGTCAGCGGGATCGGTCCGGTCTGCGTTCCCAGTGGTACGCACCACCCTCAGCGCCCGGGAACCCGTCGGTGGTGGATCGGTGACCGTACGGGTCAGGTCCAGGTCGTCCCATCTGCTGGTGGCGGCCCTCGTTCCGGCCGGAATTCGAGCCAGGCAGGTGGAGTGGCTGGTCCAGTGCGCGCCGACCATGACCTCTGAGGTAATCGCGCCGCCCACCGTCCTGAACTACGTTCCGGATATCGCTCGTGCCCCTGGACGGGAAGGAACCCCGTAGTGCCCGCTTACGGATTCGCTCATCTCCGCGGCCGTCGAAATCACTCCGACGTCATCGAGTATCTGGATCGCATCCAGGCAACTCTCGATCCCTTCGACGGCCGCTTCGTCATCCATGGTCCGCCGGCGGAGGTCGTCGAGGGCACGTGGCCCGGCAGCATGGTGCTGATCGAGTTCCCGGACCTGGCCGGAGCCCGGGCCTGGTACGACTCGCCCGCCTACCGGGCCATCCTGCGACTGCGGGCCGACCACATCGAGGGCGACTTGCTGCTGATCGAAGGCGTCGGACCGAACTACGACCCCGCCGAGCGAGGTCGGGCTCTGCGCGCAGAGGCCGAGCAGGCGGGCCGGCCGGCCACGTAGGTCCGGCAGCCTCCTGCTCGGGTGCGCGGACACTTCCGACGGCTCGGCCCTCGGGCAGGAGGGAAGCGATGGCAAGGGGGAAAGGTTCGCTCCCTGACGGTGCCTCGCCGTCAGGTGATGGGCGGGCCGCCACGTCATGGCCCGCCCATCACGATCACCTCTCGTCCGCCACGTCAGGACCTGGCCATCACGATCACCTCGTCATCCGCGCTCCAGCACCGGACCTCGGCCTTGGCGGGGTTGATTCGCACCTCGTGGTCCGTTCCCACCCGTGCAAGGCCGCGACTGCGGTATCCGATGGCGCACTCCCCGCGGCGTGAGGCGGCCTCGACGACCGTGGCGAAGGATGCACGCTGTCCTGCCCGGACGTAGTCGCCGAGGGGCTTGAGGTGGATCGTGTTGCCCTGCGGAGCCAGCAGTTCCCCGAACAGGCCGGCGAGATGCCAGTTCTGGGAGATCTGAGCCATCAGCAGGCCGACCAGCTTTCCGCTCACGATGAAGTCGGCGCCGACGCCGGCGGGGGCGAGGGCCCTGTTGCGGTCGTCGGTCATCTCGGTGACCACCCGGACCGGGACCCCCGACTTGCGCTCACGGTCACGCAGGAGCAGCAGGGTAACCAGCGTCCGGTCGTCCGGTGAGTCAAGACCGGGCCCGTGGTCGGGGCCGAGCACGATGACACCGTCGTAGTCGGAGAGGTCCAAGTCGTTCACCGTCCCCAAAAGGGTCGGGTCACCCGGGCCGAAGGTGACGGTCAGCATGGGGGCGGCTTGCGCGGCGGCCTCTCGTACCTCCGCCGCCAAGCTCTCGCTGCCTTGAGCCACGACGTGGACGACGGAACGGGCAGCGACATGGCCGGAGAGGTGACGGAGGATGTGCCGGGCGCGGCGGTTCCATCCCAGCAGAAGCAGCCGTTCGGGGCACGCTGCCGCCGGTGCCCGGTTCACCATCACCGACTCGTCGAATGCGGCGGGTTCATCGGTGATGACCGTGGTGTCGTCGTCCTGCGCGATCACGACAAGCCGGTCGCCCGGGCGCAGGACCGAAGCGGCCGGGGGGTTCAGGTGGAGGGCCCCGTCCATGCTTACGACACCGACCACACTGGACGTGGGGCACGCCCTCAGTACCTCGGCGAAGACACGGCCGGGCCGGGCCGGCGCGTCGACGACGTAGAACTCGTCACCGGCGAAGTCGAGCAACTCCTGGTAGACGAGCGACAGTCCGGGCTGCCTGGCGCACTGGGCCACAAGCCGGGCGGTGACGTCGTCGATCTCGAGCACGACTGCGCCGGGGCCGGCCGCGAGTTCTGCGGCGAGGCGGTACCGGGCGTCCCGCACCACTGCCACGGTCCGCACCCGGCTGTCTGCGTCGACTGCGGTCCGCAGCGCCAACAGGTTCTTGACGATCTCCGCGTCCTCGTCCGGGTGGTCACGGGGCAGGACCAGGACGACGTCCGCCGTGGCGGGGCTGACTCGTGCGAGCGCGGCCGGATCGGTGGGGCGTCCGTTGCGGCAGACGATCCTTGTCCGGCCGGTGTCCCCCACTTCGCTGCGCAGGTCCTCCTCCATCTCGGTCACGTCCCGGTCGGCCAGGACCGCGACGGCGCCGCGGCGCTGGTTGGCATTGGCAGCGACGAGCTCGGTCACGACGGTGAAGATCTGGTCCGACCAGCCGAGCACGACGGTGTGACCGCTCTCCAGCACCGTGGAGTGGCCACGCCGCAGGGCGATGAGTTCCTCGGTGATCGCCGTGGTGATGAGGCCCACGATGGTGGAGACGTAGAAGAGCGCCATCAACGCCAGCAGGACCGACAGCACGACGCGCAGCGGTGAGCCGACCTCTCCTCCCAGCCTGAGGGTCTGTCCGACGCTCCGCCACACCGCCGCCGTCTTCGCCCATGCCGTGTCCGGGGCCTGGTCGTCCGTCCACACCAGCAGTGCGCTCACCGGGATCACAACAGCCAGGCAGGCGACGGCAAGCCATCCAATGAGAACGGTCACCCCCCTCGCCAGCGTGTTGTCGAACCAGTACCGGGCGCGCTCGTACGACGGAGCCCGTGGCGCTCTCCTCCGCGCCGGGCGCGGCACTTGGACCGGTGCCTGGGCCGGTGTGCTCCGTGGCTGTCTCTGCTTCCCCACGCGGGCGCCGTCCGCGCTCCGGCGCCGGCCCTGATTCTTGATCATCCTGTGCACAGCAGCAGCGTGGGGAATCGCCTCCTCCGCCACACGGGTATCCGGCGGCGTTTCATCCGATAGGGATCAGAACCGGGAAGACGGCAGTGGGCCGGTGCCCGAGGGCACGGACACGACGCGCTCGCTCCACGCCCGGCGAAGGCCGACGAACCGGCACTGGCATCCGGCCAGGGCGGGGCGAAGACGGTGCGAGGGAGGGACCGCACCACCTTCGAGCGCGGGCAGGGCGACCGCGAGGCGGCGAGGGCGGGACTCGGGCCCTTGATCACCTCTCTCGGCTGCCGCAGCGGACCGCCCCCGGGGTCGGCGCCCGGTCCGGCGGCACGCCTTCAAGTGATGAACACTGCGCACCCCATTGACATGCCCATTACTCAATCGCTTTTATGGCGCCGGGTCGCAAGCCATCGACCCCCACCCCCGGGCAGAACGAAAGTTCGACCCGGGGCCGGGAACGGCGATCGCCCGCGACATCACCATCCCCCCATGTCATCGGCGGCACGGTGCGCGACAGAATGGGAGCGCTCCCATGATCATGTCGCCGGACCTTGCCCACGAGAGAGGAACCAGCACCGTGCTTCACCCTCTCCCTCTTCTCCGCCTCCTCCGACGAGCGGCCAGAACGGCAGCCGTTACCGCGGCCGCCCTGCTCCTGCCCCTCGCGGGTTCTCAGGTGGCAACCGCTGCCGACGTCGCACCGGGCACCGGGTACTGGCACACCAGCGGCCGTCAGCTCCTGGACTCCGCCAACCAGCCGGTCCGCATCGCCGGAATCAACTGGTTCGGCTTCGAGACGTCCAACTACGTTCCCCACGGCCTGTGGTCCCGCGACTACAAGAGCATGATCGACCAGATGCATTCGCTGGGCTACAACACCATCCGGCTGCCCTACAGCGACGACATCTTCACCGGCACGGCACCCACGAGCATCAACTACTCCGCGGGCATGAACAGCGATCTGCAGGGCCTCGACTCGCTCCGGGTGATGGACCGGATCGTGGAGCATGCGGGCAGCGTCGGCATGAAGGTCATCCTGGACCGGCACAGGCCCGACGCCGCCGGCCAGTCGGCACTCTGGTACACGGCGTCCGTCCCGGAATCGACATGGCTGGCCAACCTCAAGGCGCTGGCCGGACGCTATGCCGGCAACGACGCGATGATCGGCATCGACCTGCACAACGAACCGCACGATCCAGCCTGCTGGGGCTGCGGCGACACCACGAAGGACTGGCGGCTGGCAGCACAGCGCGGCGGCAACGCCGTACTGTCCGTCAACCCCGATCTGCTGGTCTTCGTCGAGGGCGTTCAGACCTTCAACGGCGTGTCCGGCTGGTGGGGCGGGAACCTCATGGGAGTCGGCCAGTATCCGGTGGAGCTCAGCGTGGCGCACCGGGTGGTCTACTCGGCGCACGACTACGCGACCAGCGTCGCCCAGCAGCCCTGGTTCAGCGACGCGGCCTTCCCTGACAACATGCCCGGCGTCTGGGACAAGTACTGGGGCTACATCTTCAAGCAGAACATCGCACCCGTCTGGGTGGGCGAGTTCGGCACGACGCTCCAGTCCGCCATCGACCAGAAGTGGCTGAAGGCACTGGCCGACTACCTGCGCCCGACGGGCCAGTACGGTGGCGACAGCTTCTCCTGGACCTTCTGGTCCTGGAATCCCAACTCCGGCGACACCGGCGGCATCCTCAAGGACGACTGGGCCACCGTCGACACCGTGAAGGACGGCTACCTGGCGAGCATCAAGGCGCCGGGGTTCGGCGGCGGAGGTGACGGAGGCGAGACCCAGGCTCCCTCGGTTCCGGCCGGCCTCACTGTCACCGGAACCACCGGCGGTTCGGTCTCGCTGTCGTGGACGGCAGCATCCGACGACACCGGGGTCACGGGCTACGACGTCTACCGCGGCTCCACCAAGGTCGGCACGGCAACCGGCACCAGCTACACGGACTCCGGTCTGACGGCCGGGACGTCGTACGTGTATTCCGTCCGGGCACGCGACGCGGCGGGCAACACCTCCGCGGCCTCCGCCTCCGTGACGGCCACCACCGCCGGCGCCTCCGGCGGCAACGGCGGATGCACAGCCACCTACACCGTCAACGGAGACTGGGGGAACGGCTTCGGCGTGGACGTGACCGTGACCAATACGGGCACCACGAGCGCCGCTGCGTGGAAGGTGAGCTGGGCCTGGACGGGAAGCCAGCAGGTCACCAACATGTGGAACGCGGCCCACACCCAGACCGGGTCCGCGGTCAGCGTCACGAACACCCCCTACAACGGCAGCCTCGCCCCCGGTGCGCACACGAGTTTCGGCTTCCAGGGAACGCCGGGCGCGGGCGGCGTTCCGACAGTCAGCTGCGCCCTGTCCTGACGCGGGAGGGCACAGCCGCCCCGGCCGGCAACAGGTCGGCCGGGGCATCCCCGCACGAAAGGCGGTCAGGCCCATCGCTTCGCTGAGGTGGCCACAGCCGCCGAGGGGCATCGGCCGGAAAGCCCCGCGAGCGCGGTCGGCACCGGATACGATCTGCCCCCGTCGGCCGACGGTCGCCGGGGGCTTCTTCATGGGGACGTACACGGGGAGGGTGCGGTGGCTGCGACAGCGACGGCGTGGGGGCTCGGGCACGGCCTCGGCCTCGGGCGTGTGCTGGTCCTGGCAGGATTTCTCGCCGTGGCAGGCTGCTCGGCATCCGAGCCGTCCGACAGCGGTGAGAAGGCTGCACGTCCTGCCGTGAAGGCGACCGTGTGCTCTCTGCTGAACGCCGACGATGTCCGGCAGGCCTTCGGCTCAACGGAAGCCTTCACGGGAACACAGCCCGACCCCGTTGGCGGGAAGCGGCCGTGGGGCTGCACGTGGGGCAGCCGGAGCTCCTACGCGAGCGTCGGAGAAGTGAGCCACGAAGACTACCGCGCAGGGATCGAAGCGCCCGGAGTGCTTCTCATCCCCCAGAACATCGGCACAGGAGACTCCTTCGCCGTCCACCCGGCGGACGACGCCGAGCCCATGGAATTCGCCTTCACCACGGGTGACCGGTTCTACCGCCTGGAGGTGATCCCGGCGCGCGACGGGGACTACCCGAGGTACAGGCAGGGCGACATCGGCACGACGCTGCTCCGGCTGCTCATCCCAGCGATCGAGAACACCCGGAACTGATGTCCCGAGCGCGCGGAGCGCTCGTCCTGCAGGAAGCCTGCCGCCGGAAGTCTTCCTCACAGCCGCTGCTGCCCGATGCCACGGTTGGTGAAGCGCCGGCAGATACCGAGGCGCCCGTCCTTGCCGGGCTTGCTCGCACAGCCGGAGCGGGCCATCGACGGCGCCGCGAGCAGGCGCGAGCAGGCGCGAGCAGGCGCGAGCAGGCGCGAGCAGGCGACGGCCGCCTTGTTCCGTACCCTGAAGACATGCGCATGCGCCCCACTCTGAGCTGGTCCCCCACCGAAGACCTGCCCCCTGCCACCACGGACCTGGAGCCGGTCACCGATGCGCTGAGCGCCGGTGGTGTCCTGGTGCTCAGCGGGGCGGGCATCTCCACGGAGTCGGGCATCCCCGACTACCGGGGCGAGGGCGGGAGCCTGAGCCGGCACACGCCGATGACCTACCAGGACTTCACCGGCAGCGCCCAGGCCCGCCGCAGGTACTGGGCGCGCAGCCACCTCGGCTGGCGTACCTTCGGCCGCGCCCTCCCCAACACCGGACACCGGGCCGTGGCGGCGTTCGAGCGGCACGGCCTGCTCTCGGGTGTGATCACCCAGAACGTCGACGGTCTGCACCAGGCCGCCGGCAGCAGGGACATCGTGGAACTCCACGGAAGCCTGGACCGGGTCGTCTGCCTTTCCTGCCACACGTTCAGCCCGCGCCGCGACCTCGCCCGACGGCTGGAGCAGGCGAACGCGGGCTTCGAGCCGGTGGCCGCCGCGATCAACCCGGACGGGGACGCCGACCTCTCCGACGAGCAGGTCGGGGACTTCCGCGTAGTGTCCTGCACCGTCTGCGACGGCGTCCTCAAGCCGGACGTGGTGTTCTTCGGCGAAGCCGTGCCCCCTCCACGGGTCGAGCACTGCCGCGAACTGGTCCAGGAAGCAGCCTCGCTGCTGGTCCTGGGCTCCTCACTGACGGTGATGTCCGGACTCCGGTTCGTCCGCCAGGCGGCCCAGGCCGGCAAGGCGGTACTCATCATCAACCGGGACCTGACCCGGGGCGACCGGCATGCCGTCACCCGCATCGCACTCCCGCTGGGAACGGCCCTCACCACCGTGGCCGGCCAACTGGGCATCCTCGCCGACGACGAGACGGCAGACCCCGCGTAGACGCGTGGCGGCCCGTCGTCGGCACCCCACGCCCGCCGGCAGCTCTGGGCGACACCGCACAGGAACCCGACCCGCCGTCCTGGCGGAAGGCCGGGCGCAACGGCAAGTGGCTGTCCGGCTTGGTTCAGATGCCGCGGCACCCCAACCAAGCCGGGACCGTACGCAGGCCCACCGCATAGGCGGAGGTATCGGCCGATCGGACCGGCCGGCTTGCGCGGTGCCGCCGGTCAGCCCCGGCGGAGCCGGGCCGCCGCAGCGGGGCCGCCGTGCCGCCTCGGCCGGCTGTCACGGCCCTCTCCCCGCCGAGATGGCGGATGCCGGTCTACTTCGTCCCGAGGTAATAGCTGACCTGCGGCGGCTGGTTGTAGCCGGTGTTCTGCCAGGCCACGCCCGTGCGATACACCGGATCAGCGCCGGGTCAGGTGCGAGCCGTTCCAGTCGTACGCGGCCAGCGCGGTGCGCTCGTAGATGCCGCGGGTGAAGACCATGCTGGGCTTGGTGCCGTCGAGGTAGGCGGTGGCGGAGAGCAGTCGGCCCTCGCGGTTGCCCCAGGTGTCGCCCCAGTCGGCTACGGAGCCGCGGGCCGGCTCGAAGGGCACGGAGTCCATCACGTTGCCGTTCTCGCCGTTGAAGACGGACAGGTACTCGGCACCGCTGATGACCGCGCAGTTGCCTGCGAGATGTGAGGCGTTCCCGTCGCCGATGACGGCGCCGGCCGCGTCCTTCGACCCGTCGGAGGTGCGGACCGCAACCTCTGCCTTGCCGTCGCGGTCGTAGTCGAACACCTGGAACGAGTCGTAGTGGCTGCCGCTGCGGACGTTGGTGCCGAGGTTGACCCTCCAGAGCAGCCGGCCGCGGAGTTCGTACGCGTCGAAGACCGTCGGCCCGGTGCAGGTGCCGGAGTTGGCGACGTCTGTTGCGTTCGACGGCACCCATTTGACGACCAGTTCGTACTGGCCGTCACCGTCCAGATCGCCCGCCGAGGTGTCATTGGCCGAGTAGGCGTAGGCGACGCCGTCGCGTGTGGAGCCGCCTGCGGGCTTCCGCAGGGGTATGTCGAGGCGCCCCGAGCCCCACACGCCCGCCTCCTCGCCGGGCTGTTCCGTGCCGTCCACGACGGCACGGATCTCGTACGTCGACGACGAACTGCCCCCGCTGTCGAGGTAATTCGTCTTCAGCGTCTCCTCGATCAGTTCGCCGTCCCGGTAGAGCCTGAAGGAGACGCCCTCGGGGTCGTCGCCGAACATCCGCCAGGTGACGAGTGTTCCCCCGTCGGCGGGTACTGCCACCAGGCCGCGGTCCAGTTGCTCGGCGACCCGGGCGGCGGACAGTGCCTTCGTGGCCGTGTTGGCGGGGGCGGACAACGCGGGGGCGGCATCCGCGGTCCGGTTCGCGGCCAGGGTGCCGCCGGTGCCTACGAGGACCGCGACGAGGGCTGCCACCAGGAGCCCACCTGTGCGGCTGCGCCGGTTCGATGAGTGAAGGGCTGAGGACATCGGTACCTCACAGTCGGGGGGCGGGGACGCCCGTTGGTCGCCGCGACTGTCCGGAAGGTTGCCGCGTCCGGGGAGATTCGACGACTCGCCAGCACGGCCCGCTGCCAGGCCGCCACGAGAGCGAGAGCCGGCTGCCTGCCCTGCTCGGCATCGGCATCGGCATCGGCATCGGCATCGGCATCGGCGAGAGCCTGATCAAGGGCTGTCAGAACCCGCGCGGTCCCCTCGAGGTCACGGCCGCCGCGTCGCGGTGAAGGAGTCCCGGATGCCGCCGAGTTCAGGCGGTCCCACGGCAGGCCGCGCGCAGCTCCAACGCGGCCAGGAGATCTCCGTACGGATGCTCAGCCAGCCGGCAAGGGCATCCTGCCGGCATACGGACGGGGAAGTCGTCCCCGCCCTCTCACGGTTCGGGCGACCCGCGAACGCACCGAGTCGACCGCCATGGCGACCGGTGAGATCCAACTGCCGAAGCGGCGACCGACTACGCACTCCACGATCTCCCGGGCTTGCTCCCGGTCGATGCTGTTGTACGTGAGGAACCATGTGAGGACCTGCACGCAGTGCCCGTACCAGCCGCTCTCGGCCTGACTCCGTTCGGCCAAAACGGTGACCAGCCGCGTACATGCCCGCTCTCGGTGCCAGGGATCGCCCCGTGATCACGCATCAGGCCCGGCTTGACCTTGACACGATGACAAGGCGTTCACTGCTCGCCGAGGAGGTGGTCCAGATGACGATCACAAGACGGGACACGGATTCGGGCCGGGCGCTCCAAGGATTGGAGAACGGCCGTTCGTCCGTGCGGCTGCGGGCTGCTCTGGAACTCGGCACGACGCCTGACCCGCGATTTGTGGACACGCTCGTCGAGCGTTGTGCGATCGAGCCCGAGTTCTTCGTCCGCGACATGCTGACCTGGGCGCTCACTCGCCACCCGGTGTCCATCACACTCCCCCGGCTGGTTCACGAAGTCCGCTCGGAGCGTGCGCAGGCACGGAGCCAGGCCCTGCATACGCTGTCCAAGATCGGGGACCGTCAGGCGTGGCCGGCGATCACACGGTCGCTGCTGTCCGACGCCGACCCCGAGGTGGCACGCAGCGCCTGGCGGGCCGCTGTCGTGCTCGTGCCGGACGGTGAGGAGTCCGCTCTGGCCGCGGTCCTGGCGACGCAGCTCGGGCGTGGTGGGCGGGAGACGCAGCTGAGTCTCAGCCGCGCACTGATCGCGTTGGGTGAGGTGATTGTGCCGGCTCTGCGCGCCGCGACGGCAGTCCCCGAGCCGCACGTGCGGGTACACGCGCTTGCCACACAGCGACTGCTGCGGGACCCGGACGCCGGATTCGAGTTCGCGGTCGAGGAGGCGAAGCGCGTCGTGGCTCTCGGCGGGGCCGGCCAGGAGGGACGACAGTGCGTGTTGATCGGTGAGGTGGCGCGACGGTCCGGGGTGAGTGCCCGCATGCTCCGGCACTACGAGTCGCTCGGCCTGGTACGGCCTTCAGGGCGTACGGGCTCCGGATATCGGGAGTACTCCGGCGAGGACATCCGGCGGATCTTCCATATCGAGAGTCTGCGGTCGCTGGGGCTGTCGCTGCGTGAGATCGGGCGCGCGCTCGATGATCCCGGTTTCGCCCCCTCGGTGCTCGTCGGCGACCTCGTCCGCCGGACTCGCGAACGCATCGAAGCCGAGACCGAGCTGCTCACGCGGCTGCGACGGATCGACGCGGCGGACCCCGCCCGCTGGGAGGACGTTCTGCAGGTGGTTGCGCTCCTCCAGGCACTGGGTTCGAAGAGCGCCGGCGTGCGCCAACGCGCGGCCCTTTCCTCGGGATACGAGACTCCGGTGCCCGTCGAGGCCCTGGTGGAGGCGGCACTGCGCGAGACGGAGCCGAACGTCGCCGGTGCCCTCAGATGGGCCCTCGCGCAATCGGGGGAAGGTGCCTCGGCGCTACTGGCGGAGGGCCTCGCCGCACCGGTGGCCGCGGTGCGGGAACGTGCGGTACGGTCCCTCGCCGAGATGCCTGGCGAAGAGGCCGGCGCACAGCTGCGGCAGGCCCTCGCGAACCCCGACATCGTGGTCCGCAGATATGCGGCTCTGGCGCTCGGGTCACGTGGAACGGCCGATGCCGTCCCGACGCTCATCGACATGATCACGGAAGGAGAGAACGACACCGATGCGGCCGATGCGCTGAATCTCCTGGCGGGCGACGCCGCGACGGCGGATCGGATCGCGGCCGGGCTCGTCGCGCGCCTCGCCCAGGACACCACGAAGGCGCCTGCACGTGGACGGCTGACCCAGGCACTGGCCGCCGTCCCGGGAACAACAGCGTCACGCGCGCTCGTAGAGCTGTCGCATGACGAGGACCGTGCCGTTGCAGTGACCGCGGCCTACCTTCTTCAGCTACGCGACGCGCGGTGACATGTCTCCCCGGAGGGAGCTCCGTACGTGCCCCACGGGGCGGGCAGTCCCCGCGACCTCCCGGCAGGCGACTCGAGTCGCTGTGGCAGTCGTCCTTCGGCCTGGGCAGGGTGCCCGATCACTCCGAGGAGCCGATCTGTTCACGCACCCATTGCGGGTCGGGATCGATGTGCGGACGGCCCGCCACGAAGACCGTCGGCACGGTCTCGTCGCCGTTGCATGCCTCCCTCACCACCGCCGCTCCGGCCGGGTCACGCCAGATGTCGACCCAGTGCACTCGATGGGCGCCGCGCCCCAACCGCATGCGCAGTCGCAGTCGCAGTCGCAGTCGCAGTCAGAACTTGCAGCCCGACCGCCAGAACACGACCGGCCTCCCGTCGGCCGCACTGCGACGCTGTGCCTCAAGCGCACCGATGGACCTCGGGAACATCAGGGGCGAGTGCACACCTGCGAGCAGCACGAACACCAGCAGGATCGCTGCGCCTTCCGCGTAGCTTCCGCCGAGGATCAGCCCGGTCGTAACCAGTGAGCCGCAGAGCACGAACAGCATCGGCAGGATCCACGAGCGCATCATGATGACGCAGGCTATCGATGAGTCGAGGTGCTTCTCGATCCGGGCTCCGGGCGTCAGGGCTCTGCGGGACGCAGGACGCCGGCCGCGTGCTGCATCCGATCAGGTGCTCCAGCCGGCGGATCGGAGTGCGCGGCGCAGCATCCGTGGGGTCTGGATGCTGCGCCGGCGCCCGGGATACAGTCCTCGCGGTTCGGTGCCGCCTGCCGCGGCGGCAGGGGGCGGTTCCGGCCCGGTGCGGCACAGAAAGGCGACCGCCCCGGACGGCCGGACTCCGCCAAGGGCAATTGATGACGGGGCCCGAGGGCCTTCCGCCGGTCGATGGATGTATCTCCGCCCGCACCGGCCTTGGAAGGCCCTCAGCCCTCATTCATTCACGATCACCCGGCGGTGATCGCTGTCACCTGTCTCCGCTGCCTCCGCGAACAGAGCGACGAGTGCGGGTGACGGCCGCCCAGAGGCTCCGTCACCTGCCATCAGGCTTTGGCCTGCATGTCCCGTCGTGCGGGGTTGCTCTGCTCCGCCGCCTTCGGATCCTTCTCGCCCGCCTTGGCACGCACCCCTCGTTCGATCCGCTCACCGATCGACTTGTCGACGTTGGACCAGTACTCGAAGGCTCGTCGCAGAACGGGCTCTGTCACCCCGTTGAGGAGGTGGCCCACGACGTTGTCCACCAGACGTTCCCGCGCGGCGTCGTCGCAGACCTCACGCACCATGGTGCCGGCCTGGCCCCAGTCGTCGTCCTCGGCGTGGGACACGTAGGCGGCCCGGGTGATGTCTCCGTCGGCGTACCAACTGGGCGGGCTGCCGTAGCGGGCGGTGTCGGCCGCGGGCCCGCCCTTGGAGTTCGGCGCATAGACGGGATCGGCCGTCTTGCGGTACGCCATCGCCCCGTCCTTCGAGTACGTGTTCACGGGGACGACGGGCGCGTTGACGGGAAGCTGCTGGTAGTTGGCTCCGATCCGGTAGCGGTGGGCGTCCGCGTACGAGAACAGCCGGGCCAGCAGCATGCGGTCCGGGCTGGGGCCGATGCCGGGGACCAGGTTGTTCGGCTGGAAGGCCGCCTGCTCGATCTCGGCGTGGTTGTCGGTGGGGTTGCGGTCCAGGGTCATCCGGCCGACCTCGATCAGCGGATAGTCGCTGTGCGGCCACACCTTGGTCAGGTCGAACGGGTTGAACCGGTACTCCGCGGCGTCCTCGTACGGC
This sequence comes from Streptomyces sp. NPDC002809, assembly GCF_040295435.1. Lineage (NCBI taxonomy): Bacteria > Bacillati > Actinomycetota > Actinomycetes > Kitasatosporales > Streptomycetaceae > Streptomyces > Streptomyces sp. NPDC002809. The sequence goes on along the minus strand of NZ_JBEOVJ010000045.1, from coordinate 26,902 downwards.
ATGACCTGTACGTGCAGGGTCCAGCTCGGGAAGTCGCCGTCGCGGATGTGCTCGAACAGATCACGGGTGTGGTAGTCCGTGTCCGCCGAGGCCATCTGATCGGCCTCGTGCTGAGTGAAGAACTCGATGCCCTGGTCGGTCTTGAAGTGGTACTTGACCCAGAAGCGCTCGCCCTGCGCGTTGATCCACATGTAGGTGTGGGAGGTGTAGCCGTTCATGTGGCGCCAGCTGCGGGGGATCCCTCGATCGCCCATCAGCCACGTGACCTGGTGGGCCGACTCGGGCGAGAGGGTCCAGAAGTCCCACTGCATGTCGTGGTCGCGCAGGTTGTTGTCCGCGCGCCGCTTCTGGGACCGGATGAAGTGCTGGAACTTCATCGGATCCTTGACGAAGAACACGGGGGTGTTGTTGCCCACCATGTCGTAGTTGCCCTCGCTGGTGTAGAACTTCACCGCGAAGCCCCGGGGGTCACGCCAGGTGTCCGGGCTGCCCCGCTCGCCGGCGACCGTGGAGAACCGGGTCACCAGGTCGGTCGTGGTCCCGGGCTGGAACACGGCCGCCTTGGTGAAGGCGCTGACGTCACCGGTGACCGCGAAGTGCCCGAAGGCCCCGCTGCCCTTGGCGTGGGGCTGGCGTTCAGGGATCCGTTCGCGATTGAACTGCGCCATCTGCTCAATCAGGTAGGCGTCCTGCATCAGGATCGGGCCGCCCGGACCGACGGTGAGCGAGTGTTCGTCGCTCTCCACCGGAGCCCCGGAATCGGTGGTGGTCGGCTCACGTGAAGCGTCGGTCATCAGGCTGCCCTCCATCGTGTTGCTGTGAGTACATACCCGGTCACACCAGAGGGGTGGAACCGGTGTCGCGTTAGCTCGATTAGCCCGGCTTGAACGACGCTAAACCTGGACGAAAGGAACATTTCGCCATTCTGCCCGACTCCTCAGCACAAGGCGCGCCCGCCCGCACAGTCCCCGCTCGTCCCGAATCGGCCGACGCACTCGGGTCTGGTCGGGGCGGATGGGCCGGACGCCAACCGGAACCCGGAGGGAGCGCCGTCGGCGCATCGCCGCTGGGACGGGGCGCGCCTGCGGGAGGCAGCTCCCAGCTCCTCCCGCTCCTGGACGTGCTGGTCCGCCGTTCGGGCGAGACGAGGCCCGGACATCGGGCTCGCGAACCAGATGTCCGGGCCTGACCCGGCTGTCACGGGCCGGCTGTCACTGACCGGCTCACGCGGCCCTGCGCCGGCACCCACTGAATGAGGCGACGGTCCTGCGTGGTGAAATGGCGTGCGTCGGCACCCCAGGGCCCGGCATGATCTCGGTCATGCTGATCGCTCACGAGGGCTGCTCTCCGACGGTCCACCCCACGGCCTATGTCGCTCCGACCGCAACGTTGTGCGGCGACGTGCGCGTGGGAGCGGGTTGCCGGGTTCTGTTCGGTGCGGTGCTCACCGCCGAGGGCGGCCCCGTGGTACTGGACGAGGGCTGCATCGTGATGGAGAACGCCGTTCTGCGTGGAACCAGGCGGGATCCGCTGGTTCTGGGACGTCAGGTACTGGTGGGCCCCACGGCCTACCTGACCGGCTGCCGAGTCGAGGACGAGGTCTTCCTGGCCACAGGCAGCCGCGTCTTCAACGGTGCGCTGATCGGGGCCCGCTCCGAGGTGCGGATCAACGGCATCGTGCATCTGCGCACGGTGCTGCCCGTCGACTCGACGGTGCCCATCGGCTGGGTCGCCGTCGGCGACCCGGTGCGCATCCTGTCGCCGGCGGACCACGAGGAGATCTGGGCGGTCCAGAAGGACCTGGACTTTCCCGGCTACGTCTTCGGTCTGGACCGCCCGGCAGACGGCGAGAGCCTGATGCCGGCCATTTCCGAACGCTTCGGCCGAAGCCTCGGCCGCCACAACGATGACCACCGGATCTGAGCGTGGATTCGGGCAGGACGGTCGACGCCCTGATTTCCTCCGGCGGAAATTGCAGCGCGTGGCCTGCCCTGCGAATGCGGACCGGGCGACAGCGCATCTACGTGTTGCGTGCGTCAATCCCTGCACGGACTTTCACTCCTGCGTCGGAACGTTCGCTGTCAATCCCATGCCTGTGCCGGCGGACCGGATACAAGCACCTTCTGGCGCCCACGCACGGGTGGCCCCGACATTCGGTCGGAGCCACCCCGTGCGTTGACCGGTCTCCGGCGCCTACCAGCGGTACCAACGGCCACGGCGGCCACCCACCCCGGCGGAACGCATGACGAAGCCGAGCAGCCAGACAGCCAGCACGATCACTGCCACGATCCACAAGGCCTTCAGAGCGAATCCGGCACCGAAAAGGACGAGAGCGAGTAGCAGAACGAGAAGCAGGGGAACCATAGTTATCAACCTCCAGAACATCGTGTGCCCTGACCGACTCCTGTCATGCATTTGATTTCGAGTGTTTCTCGCCTTGGAATACGGGCAATAGACTTCGCCCGGCCGGCAGCATCACCGGCTCAGGAATCCGTACAGGGCATGCCGGAACATGAGGCGCCCGGCGCATGCTTCCGTGAACCGACCGCAGCCCCGGCCGACTGGCAGGAGCGGAGATCGCGGTTCACTCCGCTGCGGCTCCGGGCCAGGAACTACTCTCGCGAGCATGGTCGAACACAATGCCCTCAGTGCCACCCGCGAGGCGTACGACGCTGTCGCCCTCACCTATGCGCAGCTGTTCCGCGACTCGCTGCACGACAGCCCCCTGGACCGTGCGATCTTGGGCGCCTTCGCCGAACTCGTCAGTACGAGCGGGGGCGACCAGGTTGCGGACCTGGGGTGCGGGCCCGGTCATATCACCGCCTATCTGAACGAGTTGAGCCTGCCGGCATTCGGTGTTGACGCCTCTCCCGCGATGATCGAGCTGGCTCGACAGGCCTATCCCGGCCTGCGGTTCGAAGTGGGCTCGATGTCCGCTCTGGACATCGCTGACGGCGCGCTGGGCGGCGTACTCGCACGTTGGTCCGTCATCCACACTCCGCCGCCGGAACTCCCTCTCATCCTGGATGAGTTCCATCGCGTACTGGCACCTGGCGGCCACCTTCTGATCGGCTTCTCGGCGAGCGACGATCCGTCCCACCCGGCGCAGGTCTTCGACCACACCGTCGCGCCCGCCTATCGCTGGTGGCCCGATCACCTCGCGGCGATGCTGCGCACGTGCGGGATGACCGAGGTGGGCCGGATGGTTCGGGAGCCCCGGCCCACCGACCGGCGGCAGTTCCAGGAGGTTCAACTGCTCGCCCGCAAAGCCCCGGCAGGAGCTGCCTGACCGAACACACGACCGTGCGCGGTCAGCCGGAGACGGAGGAATAGTGGGCGCGCGTCGCTGTTGATCACACCATGACTTCTGAGACACGTGAGACGTTCGGACAGGTCGGCATCTGGAGCAGCGCCCTGCACTGGTCACGGGCGGACGACGCGGGGAAGGCTGCGATCGCGGAGGCGGTCACCGAGCTCGAGGACCTGGGATACGGCACGCTCTGGATCGGGGGCAGTCCCTCGCCCGACGACGCGGCCGCTGTCGTCGCCGCCACCCGTTCGGTCACCGTGGCCACGGGCATCCTGAGCATCTGGGACCACACCGCTGCGGAGGTGGCGGCCCGGATCGCTTCGCTCGACGCGAGCGCCCGCGGGCGCCTCGTCCTCGGCCTGGGGGTCAGCCACGGCCCGATGGTGCCGCAGTACGCGAAGCCGTACAGCGCGATGGTCGCCTACCTCGACGCACTGGACTCCGCCACCCCGCCCGTGGACTCCGGACATCGTGTACTGGCGGCGCTCGGCCCGAAGATGCTGAAGCTCGCGTCCGGTCGGGCGCTCGGCGCCCACCCCTACCTCGTCACCACCGAGCACACGGCGGAAGCCCGCGAGGCGCTCGGTCCCGAAGCGCTGCTCGCCCCGGAACTGTCCGTCGTGCTCGACACCGATCTCGACCGGGCCCGCATCACCGCGCGGACCATGCTGGCGATGTACCTCCGGCTGCCCAACTACACCGACAACCTGCTGCGCCTGGGATTCGCGGAGAGCGACTTCGAGGGCGGCGGCAGCATTCGCCTCCTCGACTCCCTCTTCGCCCTGGGCGACACCGAGCAGGTGAAGGCCCGGACTCGGCAGTACCTCGACGCCGGCGCCGATCATGTCGCCCTTCAGGTCCTCACCGCCGACGAGGGCGGCGCCGGCCTTCCGCGAGCCGAATGGCGTGCTCTGGCCGAGGCCTTCGGTGATGAGTTGTAGCGGGCAGTCCCGAAGAAGGCGCCGCCGGGCCACGTACATCGTCGCCGCCGCCCCGCACCTCCGGCCCGGAGGCATCCGGCGGCGGCGCCGTGACCGGCTACGGCGGTCCGCCGGCCCCCTGGAAGGCCGGCGTCCTCCCACCTCCCACAGGCCCGGCGGACCGCCTCGGGACGCCCGGATCAGCGAACTTCGGTGACCCGGCGTTCGACGCGCGCCGCGCAGTTGGAGTTGTCCACCGACACGTACACGTTGGCGATGCTGCCACCCCAACTCACGCAGTGGCCCTTCCCGTACACGTAGGCCGGCCCCGCATACGACGTGTAGTTCCCGGAGTCCCCGGCCCACTCGTCGGTGTCCGGCACGTAGATGTACGTGGACACCTCCTTGGCCGTGCCCGGGTTGGCGCGGATGGTCGCGACGCAGTTCTTCCCGTTCGAGGAGTTGTACGTCAGGTAGACGGTGCCCAGCGAGCCGACGGGTACCGAGTTCACTGTCTTGTAGGCCTTGCCGCAGACGCCCTGCGGCGTGACGTTGGGTGCGGCGGAAGCGGCCGTGCCGCACACGACCGTGGCGCCCACGACCAGAGTGCTCAACGCCCCGGCGACCGCGATATTACGCATGCTTCCCATTTATCCCCCTTGTATCTTTGAGAGCGGAATACTCCCACTTGATGTGACCCACGGGCGGCGGGGATGGTTGTACCCGGCGCGACGCGAGGTGCCGCGGGCCCCGTGCACGGCTCGATCGGGCCGGGCGAGGCACGACGGATCGCGGGATCGGGGCAGGTCCCGCGCGGCACCGCGAAATACTCTTTCCCCGGCAGGAGCGGGATGAGCGGCAGGGGCGGAGCCGGACAGGGAGTCCCGCCGCCCGTCTCCGGGCTACTGCTCACGCAACAGCGCGCAGACGAAGTTCTCCTCCACGGCCCGCACTCGCTCCAGCAGCACGGGCTTGTTCGTCTTGTTGACCTGGGTGGTCAGGGAGAAGGTCAGCGACCGCTTGCCGTCCGGGGTGGCCGCGATCAGTTGTGTGTAGCCGGGGAAGTTGCCCGTGTGGCCGTACACCACACCGCAGCGGGTGGTGTACCGGAAGATCGCTAGGCCGGCCTTGTTCTCGCCCGGGCCTGCCGGTTCGGATGCACCGTCCACCCACTTCAGCTGCTGTCGGCGTGTCCGGTCGGAGCCCAGGCTCCCGCCGGCGTAGCCGCGGATGAAAGCCGTCATGTCCTTCGGCGTCGAGATGATCCCGCCCGACGCCCACACGCCCGACGCGCTCAGCGCCTCGCTGACGTCCTCGGGCGGGTCCGGCGGGGTGACGTCGTATCCGTGCATGTACGGCTCGGGCATCCGGTAGCTCTGCGGCAGGGTGGTGCTCCGCAGGCCCAGCGGGCGGTACACGAGCCGGGCGAGCAGCTCCTCGTAGCGGCGGCCTGTCACCGCCTCGGCCATCAGCGCCACGGCGATGTTGTCGGAGTTGGAGTAGGCGTACCGGGCCCCGGGGCGGAACGCGAGCGGCTCGGCGGCGACGAAGTCCAGCAGCCGGCGGGAGTCGAAGTGGCGCCGCGGGTTCGCGGTCAGCAGGTCCAGGAACTCCGGGTCTTCGGTGTAGTCCGGCAGTCCGCTGGTGTGGTTCAGGAGCTGACGCAACGTGACCCGGTGCCAGGCACGCGGCAGCCGCGGAAGCACCCGGCCGATGGTGTCGTTCAGTCGCAGCCTCCCGCGGTCGACGAGCTGGAGGGAGACCGCGCCGCTGTACGCCTTGGCCGTGCTGGCGATGCGCATGTGGTCGGTGACCGCGATCGCGCGGCGGGTGCCGGTCTCGGCCACTCCGGCCCGGAAGACTTCGGTGCGGGAGCCTCGCTCGAGTACGGCGATCGCTCCGGGTGGCCCGCCGGGCGCGGTGGTCAGTTCCTGCAACTGCCGTCGCAGTGCGCGGTCGTGGTCGGCGGAGGCGTCCTCGGCATGGGCCGGGACGTGTGCCGACCCGGCCACGCATGCGGCGGCCAGCAGGGCGACGAGGGGCAGGCGGACCCGCGGGAAGCCGGGAATCAGCACGGAAGGACTCCTGAGACGTGAGCACGTGGAACGTCCAGCTTCGCCCGCCGGTCCGCAGCCTGCGCGCGGCTCTGCTCCATCCGGCCGAGCGCGACGAGTCCGCCGGTGCGGGCGGCCGCCGGACACCCTCGACCCGCCGGTGGACCGCCCCTCTCTCCCAACCGGAACGCAGCCCGGATCCGGTCCGGCGACGGCTCGGAAGCACTCGGAAGTACGCCGATCACACGGTGAGTTCAAGGGACAGCCTGCGGGCACACCACGCCCACTACTCAGCGCGTTCAACGAAGGATCAGGGGCGTGCGCGCCCGGAATCCGGTGGAGGCCCCGCCTCCGACGCGCGACATGAGAGTGCCCCCGGTCCGTGCGAACCGGGGGCATGCATGCGTGCGTACGGCGGGCCGGGCGTACCCGGGTCAGTCGGTGTCGGTCTCCTCGCCGGTGACGGAGCCCGTGGCGGCGTCGATGTCGACCGTGGTCTCGTTCCAGTCCTTGTCGACGACGTCCACCGACCAGACGAGGACGTTCTTGTCGTTCTCCTCCAGGTCCAGGGACGTGACCGTCCCCTTCTTCTTGTCCGTGGCCGCCTTGGCCGCCTGCTGCGGGGTCTGCTTGGCCTTGGCGATCCAGTCGGCCGTACGGCTCTTCTCCTCGGCGTCCTGTTCGGTGTCCGCGGTGGACTTGATCACCTTGCCCGAGACGGCGTCGATGCGCACGGAGTGCTCGGTCCCGTCCTTCACCGCGACCGTCGCGACCCATTCCGGGCCGGTGGCGGCGGGCGATTCACTCGCGCCGCCGGGCGAGGGGGAGGCGCCGGTCGGGGAGGCGGCGGTGCCGGTCGGGGAGGGGCTCGGGCTCCCGGAAGGCGAGGCGCTGTTGCCTGACGGCGAGGCGCTCGCGGTGGGCGACGCGCTCTCCCGGTCGGTGTCGTCGTCCGACTCCCCCGGACCCCGCAGGTCGAGTTCGACCACCTTTCCGCCGCTGACGGCGCCCTCGGCCGTCGTGACGGCCTTGTCGAAGGTGATCTTGGTGGAGTCGATGAGTGTCTTGCGGTCCTTCTGGTCCTTCGTCAGCGCGGCGCTCGGCGAAGCGCTCTTGCTCGCGCTGTACGAGGGGGTCGTCGTCCGCTCCGGGACGGCGCGCGCCGCTTCCGAGGTGGCCGTGCCGGTCGAGGTGTCACCGTTGTCCTGGCCGCAGCCCGTGAGCAGGGCCGCAGCCAGGAGGACGCCGGCGGCGCCGGCGGCGCGAAGGCGCTGGGTGCGGAGGAAACCCGTGTTCTTCGGTGGCGAGTCACATGTCATGCCCGCATACCTAACCGCGCCGCAGGTCCGGCATGACGTGCCACGCTCCGGTGTCACCCGATCACCGGAGAACCCGTCTCAGGCCTGTTCGTCCTCGGGGATGCTCACCAGCCAGCGGGTCGAGCGGCGGGGCCTCAGATACAGGGCCCAGTAGAGCGTGGCGACGGCGGTGATCCCCCCGGTCCAGAGCAGGTACTCGGTCTCCTGCCGAGTCAGGATGTACGCGAGGACGAGGATGAGCAGCACCGGGATCGAGGGCCAGAGCGGCATGCGCCAGGCGGGTGCGCCGCGGTGCGAGCCGCGCCGGCAGAGCAGCGCCGCGACGGCCACCAGCAGGTACATGGCGGTGACGGAGACCCCGGTGACGCCGTACAGGGTGTCGAGGTTGACGAAGCAGAGAGCCGCACCCGGAATGCCGACGACGAGCGTCGCCACCCACGGCGAGCTGAACCGGCCGAGCCGGGACAGGGCCCTGTTGACGGGGGCGGGCCAGGCCTTGTCGCGGGCGGAGGCGAACAGCACCCTGGAGTTCTGGATGACCATGACGATGCCGGCGTTGATGATGGCGAGCGCGACGCAGAGGCTGACGAACGTGCCCACGGCCGAGTTGGACCACGCCTCGACCATGCCGCTGAGGTCGCCGGAGGTCAGGGCCGCGAGGTCGGGTGCGCCCATGGTGATGGCGATGACGGGGACGAGGATGACGGCCGTCGAGATCGCCAGCGTGGCGAGGACGGTACGGGCCACGTTGCGCCGCGGGTTCTCCAGTTCCTCCGAGAGGTAGACGGCGGTGGAGAAGCCCTGCGTGATGAAGAGGGCGATGGCCAGCCCGGAGACGACCATCATGGCGGTGACGTTCGAACTCGTGCCGCCCGGCGCGGCGACGGACCCGTGCACGAGCGCGGAGGCTCCCCGCTCGGAATGGGCGAACCCGAGCACGGCGACGACACCGGCGGCGATCACTTCCAGCACCAGGAAGATGCCGGTGATCCACGCGTTCGCACGCAGGTCGAGAAGGCCGGCGAGGGTGGCCAGAAGCATGACGCCCGCCCCGGCGAGGGAGGCGGGGATGTGGACGAGGGGCGCGAGGTAGTCGGCGGTACCCATGGCGATGACCGGGGGCACGATCATGACGACGAGCAGGGAGAGCACGAACACGAGCCAGCCGGCGAGCCGGCCCGCCATCGTCGACACCATGGCGTACTCGCCACCGGCGCTGGGGATGAGGGTGCCCAGCTCCGAGTAACAGAAAGCCACCGCGATACAGAGCAGCGATCCGATGGCGATGGTGAGGGCGGTGTACGTGCCGAGGCTGGAGAACAGGTCCGGCACCACCACGAAGAGGGTGGAGGCGGGAGTCACGCAGGAGAGCGTGAGCAGGGTCCCCCCGACGACGCCGATGGAACGCTTGAGCTTCTGCGGGGTGGGGCCGGTCGCGGGGGCGAGCGCCTGTGGAGCGCTGAGCGTGTCGGTCATCGAGTCGGGTTCCGATCAACAGGTGCGATGTCTGAGCGTGGGAGCGGTATCGCCTCCGGACGAGGTGTGATGGATGGTTCCGGTGCTCCCAGCGCGTCATGCAATACCGACGCGTTCCGCAGGTCAATAGCAGTTTTCCTTCGGAATTCGTCGCTAGGAGATCACTTTTCAACGGTTTGCCGTCAAGATCGTGTCAGGGCAACGGAATCGGCCGCTGCGGGAACCGCAGCGCGGGCGCTCGGAAAACTTCATTCAAATCCACCCGCGGTTCACCGACGGGCCCCACCGGCACGGCCGGCGAACCATGCCGCTCGGGGACTCATCGCCCGTGGGTCGCGTGACGCGGGCTTTGGTGCGAGCCTGGATGCATGACCTGGGCGTCCTGGACGACACGCGGAGTTTACTCGGGGCACGGCGGAGTGCTCACCGAGGAGGTCGGGCCGCTGTCCGGCGACTTGACCGTCCACACCACGTGGGCGGAGGGCACGGCGCAGATCACCGTGCAGTACACCGATGCGGCCGACTGGTTCACGATGGCGGGCAGCCCGGTGCCGTGCCCGTCGGAGGAAGCCAGCCGCACGCTGCACGAGGCGGCGGTGGAAGCCGTCCGGCGGGGCTCGCAGGCCACCGTCCCGGCCGCGCAGTCCGGACCGGAGCACGCGGCGGGGGAAGCCGCGGCGGATTAGTACGCGAGCCGTTCGGCTTCGCGTAGCTCTCCGGTCGAAACCGGAGAGTTACGCGAAGCTGTGCCGTACCCCGGAGGGTGTGGAGGGCGGCCGGGCGAGACCGGGCAGGAGCAGGCCGACCAGATCTTCGGAGCCCTGCGCACCACGGAGTCCGTGCCGGCGGCGGGTCTGCCGGAGGGGCATTCGACCCCCACCGCCGACGTGATCTGCCAGGTGCTGTCCTCGGCCGTGGGCCGCTGTCCGCGCACGAGGTGGCGTCCCGGGCAGGGCTGAGCCGCTCCACCGCACATCGGTATCTCAAGCACGTGGAGGCAGTGGGCCGGATCAGCGCCCCACCCTGGAGCGCGGCGACACCGGCCACGGCCCGAGCACCGCCATGCCCGGGCCGTGGCCGGCTGAACACCGCCTTCCGCCCGGGCCGGGGTCACCGGGTGTCGCGGACCGCCACGATGCCGTTGAAGACGCCTACGTAGGCCGTTCCGTCGGGGCCGATGGTGACCGGCGCCCAGTTGTTGTCGTACGAGAGTCCCGTGCCGGTGAGCTTCGACCAACGGCGTTCCCCGGTGCGGTAGTCGACGGCGGTGAGATACCAGGCATCGATGCCGAGAGCGTTGGGCTGCTTCTCGTAGAAGTAGAGAAGGCCGTTGGCGGTGGACAGTTTGGGCACGGTGGAGGGCGAGCGGACGGCGCTTTCCCAGACCGTGTCGCAGCCGCTGCCGTCGGGGCGTACGTCGATGCGGGCGACTCCGCCGACGACGCTGCGGCCGAGAAGGAGCGTGCTCACGTTCTCGTAGCCGTAGTTGTTCTCGACAACGAGGCTGTTGCCGCGGCTGATCATGGAGTTGTCGGTGGTGGAGGCTCCGGAGCCGAAGACCGGGACCTTGCAGACGAGACGGCGGTCGTCGGGGACGCCCGGGGCGCGTCGGTAGACGAGCACGTTCATCCGGTCGTCGGCGTTGTCGGTGATCGCGACGTAGTCGTCGCCTTCGCCGAAGAGGTCGGGGGTGGTGCCCGAACCCTGGTTCACCGAGCCGGGTTTGGTGCCGGTCCCCCGGTCGTACGTCTGCCGCCACTGGACGCGTGGGGTGCCGTCGGACGTGACCCCGAAGCTGTAGAGGGCGTGGTCGGTGACGATCGAGACGCCGTCCTCGGCGACGGAGAACGAGTTCTGGATCTCCTCGCCGGTGAGTTGCACGGACCGGACGGCGGAGGTCTGCGGGTCGACGGTGCCGACCCGGCCGAGCCGGGTCACCCACCAGATGCGGCCCTGCCAGTCGGGCATGACGGAGGTGACGGGATCGCAGGTGCCGCTCGGGTGGAGGTTCGTCCAGCTGACGCAGTCGTGCGGCACCTGGCCGGTGAGGTCCCAGTCGTCGACGACGGTGAACCGCCAGCTCCCGTCGGCCGCCTGTGCGTGCGCGATCCGTTGGATGTGCTGGCGTGAGTCGGCGAGGACCACCCGGTCCTGGTTGTCGAGGTAGAAGTAGGCGCCGCCCGAGGTGTCCTTGAATATCTTCGAGAAGTCGAGCTGTGTGATGGCCTCGACGGTCGAGGAGCGCTGCGGCAGGGCGTACTCGGCGAGGGTGTCGAGGGTGCGCGGGTCCAGGAGTTTGAGCAGGAATCCGGTGAACGTGCCGCACACCGTGATCAGCCGGCCCGCCGCGTCGAAGGTGGCGGTGGCGCATTCGCCGCCCACCGGCGCGATCTGTTCGCTGCTGACCTCCAGGTCACGGCCGAGCGGTCCCGCGTACGGGTAGGTGCCGCTGCCCGCGGCGTCGGCGTGCATGCCGCTGCGGCCGTTCGGGGCGAGGAAGGGGTGCTGCGGCGGGGCCTGTCCCGGCACGGGCGCGGCAGTGGCCGGCCCGCCCGTGTAGTCACTGACCAGCCGGTGCCCGGGGGCCCTGGGGATCTCGGCCGCGACGGCCGGCGTACCGGACACCATGAACACCGAGGCACAGAGGGCAAGCACCAGGGCAAGGGCTCGGAAGGGTCCACTTCTGGACTGCGGGGACATCGGACTCCTCGGTCGGGGGCGGGGGTCGCGCCGCCGCCCGACGCTAGGGCGAGGCCCTTGAGGTGTCCATGGAAATGCACTGCGTTTCATGGACACTTCACGAAGGCGCAATGCCGCCGGGCAGTGCAGCGCCCCGGGGACTCAGCGCCGCCCGCCGGTACGGCGGTCGAGCATCTCGCGCCTGATCGCGGCCGCCGTGGTCCTGGCCCGGTCCGAGGCGGCGCCGCGGTCGGCCTGGGCCGGCACGAAGCGGTGCAGGGGATTCACGCAGCGCGAGCACGGGGAGTCGGTGGTGATCAGTCTGCCGTCCTCACAACCCGGCTCGGCGCAGAGTCCCGGCCGCAGCAGTTGTTCGGCGATCTCCCAGGGCTGTCGGCGGCGTCCTTCCTCGTCCTTCTCCTGAAGCGTGTGGGACCAGCGGGCGTTCCACCGTCGCTCGACCCGGTCCAGGAGCTGGTCGGGGGTGCGCCGGCCGAGCTCCCGCCTGATCAGCACCACGAGCTCGTTCGGATAACGGCCGCGGAACTCCCGTATGAGGGGCGGCGGCAGCGCATGGAGGAGATAGCCGATCGGATCGGCCCCCGGCCGCTGCCATCGCGGACACTGGCATTCGCCGTCGGCCGCGAGCGGCGTACCGCAGCGGCCGCACAGTCCGCGGCAGTCACCGCAGAGCCCGTGGTCGAGACCGTCCAGGTGCGGGGCGGGCGCCCGGCCGCACTCCCGGCAGCAGGAGGCGCAGAGCCCGCAGAGGCGTTCACTGCCGACGGCCGTCGCCCAGGGCCGCTGCTGACACCGGCAGCAGCGACTGCTCCTGCAGTGCTCGTGGTGGACGGCGCCCGGATCGCGACCAAAGGGAGGAGGGAATGACATGGGTGCGCTCTCCGGGTCCCGGCTCGGTGCGGCGCCCGGCGGCCGTTGCCGCGCTGGGCGAGGCCGCGGTCCGACCCTCCCCGCGCCCCACCGGACCGTTTCACATCCGGATGCCCAGGGACCCCAGCCGGCATCACTATGTGACGATTCGACCGCAATAATTATGTTCCGGCGTCCGCCGGGATCGTTCGTGCGCATTTCCGTGCCACTGCTTGACCTTGCCACTGACGGCAGGGTTGCACGATCACGGCATGAACAGCAGCCCAGCAGCTCCTCTCAGCCGGATCGTCGCCATCACCGGAGCCGGAACCGGCATCGGCCGCGCCACCGCCCATGCCTTCGCCGCCGACGGGGCCTCCGTGCTCGCCGTGGGCCGGCGCCGCGGACCGCTCGAAGAGGCCGCCGCCGGCAACGACCGGATCGTGCCGCTGGTGGCGGACATCACCGGGCCCGGTGAGCCCGAGCGCATCATCCGGACCGCGCAGGAGACGTACGGCCGACTCGACGTGCTGGTCAACAACGCCGCCGTGGTCCGCAGCGGCGCACTCGGCACCCTCTCCACCGGAACGATCGAGCCGCAGATCGCCACCAACCTGGTCGCACCCATGCTGCTCTCCCAGGCCGCACTGCCCCTGCTGGAGGCTTCCCGCGGTGTCATCGTGAACGTCAGTACGTCGATCGGCCAGCGGGCCTGGCCCGGCAGTTCCGTCTATGCGGCAACCAAGACGGCCCTGGAACTGCTCACCCGCAGCTGGGCGGTCGAGCTCGCACCACGCGGCATCCGCGTCGTGGCGGTCGCACCCGGCGCGATCGCCACACCGAGCGGGAAGCACCAGGGACTGACCCCGGACCAGCTGACGGCGCTCCGGGAGTGGCAACTGGCACACACGCCACTGGGCCGGATCGGCAGGCCAGATGAGGTGGCCCGCTCGATCGTCCATCTCGCCTCACCGGACTCCTCGTTCATCACCGGTGCGATTCTCGCGGTCGACGGTGGCGCGGTGGTCGCGTGATAGGACTGAACGGGGAGGTGGTGGGGGTGCTGATCGGTGAACTGGCCGAGGCCACCGGCACGACCGCGCGGGCGTTGCGCCACTACGAGCAGGCCGGGCTGATCACCTCGCGGCGGGCGGCCAACGGATACCGCGTGTACGAGAAGCCGTCGGTGGTCCGGGTCCGCAACATCCGTCATCTGCTGGCTGCCGGGCTCACGTTGGACGACGTACGGATGTTCCTGCCCTGCCTGGACGGCGACGTCGCCGCGGCCCCGCACTCAGAGCGGGGACTGCGCATCGCCCGCGAGCGGCTGGCCGTCCTCGAAGCGCGGATCGCCGCCCAGACCGCGGCCAGGGACCGGCTGGCCACGGCGCTGCGGACCCTGTCGGGCGGCCCGGCCCCTCAGGACGGAGCCGCCGGCCCGGTGGTGCGGTCAGGGCCTGATGCTGCTGACGACATCGGCGGTGGCAGTGAGGCCTTCCTGGATGGTGGGGGCCATGCTCGTGCCCGCGAGGAAGAACCCGAGGAGGGCGCAGACCAGGGCGTGCGAGACCTTCAGTCCGCCGTTGCGGAGGAAGATCACCGCGAGAATCAGCAGAAGCAGCACCAGTGAGATCGAAATGGCCATGGCCAACCTCCTCCGCCGCGCCGGAATTGCGGCATTCGGCGTCAGTTTGGCGCAGCGGAGGAGCCATCCGGCGCACTGGCGTGTCCGCCAAACGGGTACGGATGAAGCGGCCCTGACGGGTCGAGAGGTCTCAGATCGCGCCGTGGGCCACGGGCAGGCTCACCGCGCGACCCGGTCGTGGGTACGGAGGAAGCGGGCGAGTCCCGCGAGGTCGTCGGTGTTGAGGTGGTCCACCCCGGCCGCCAGCAGCTCGGCCCAGACCGCTTCGCGCTCGGGGCCCGGCGCATCGGGCGTGGCCCAGAAGCGCACGCGCTGCCCCTCGCGGTGCGCGGCGGCAGTGATCGCGCGCAGGGCGTCCCGTTCGGCGGGCGGGACGGGGCCGGTGCCCAGCCAGCCGAACGTCCCGGTCCAGCTGCTGCTGATGAGAGGGATGAACGAGGCCGTGGCCGCGGTGCCGAGGTCGTCGAGCCTGCCGTCGTAGAAGGCGTACCGGGTGCGCTGGGCCTCCATCGGGGCGCGGGCGGCCCGGTCGCCGGAGATGACGGGGGTGACGGCTCCCGGCCGCACCCGGCCGTGCTGGAAGGAGGTCAGCATCTGCCGGTGGCGTCGGAGTTGGCGGTCGAGTTCCGCGTAGGCGGCCTCGCCGTCCGTCTTGATGTCGATCAAGAGCTGAACCGGTGCCGGGTCGCCGCGGAACACGGTCCCGTGGTTGGCACGGACCCTGGCGAGGAGTGGATCGAGGTAGAGCGCGGAAAGGGTTCGGGCGGGGTCGAGGTCAGTGGCCTCGTGGGCGACGAGCAGTTCGCCGTCCACGAGGAAGATGTCCGCCTCGACACTGGTGAATCCCTGCGCCAGTGCGTCATGGAGCGGGCGGGAGTGCAGATAGTCGTTGTGCGCGTGAGCCCGGAGCAGCGGCCGGGAGACCCGGGCGGGCCGGGCTTCGTCGGCCGTGGCCGTTCGAAGGGGTACGAAGGTGCCTGCGGCCGCGGTGGCCAGTGCGGTGGTGACGACGCGGCGGCGGGTGGGGAACGCCATGGAATCTCCCGGTTGCGAGGCGTGCCGGACGGGCGGACGCGACCGAGTATGGAAGCGTCGCGCCTCAACAGGAGGACGGTTGAGGAGAGTTGTCTCGTTCGCCGCCCGTCCGTCGACCCGCGTTCCGCCTGCCGTGGCGGGATCCGCACGAAACGGCCGTGCCGCCCGCATCGGTACGCCGCGACACCGCGGAGCGGGGGTGCGTGAGCACGCACCCCCGCTCCCGGTCCGCCGATGCCGCTACGGCGCCGGCAGCTCCATCAGTGCGGCGACGGATTCACGATGGCGGCCCGCCGTGCCGAAGGCGGTCGCATCGGCCTTGGCCCGCTTCAGATACAGGTGCGCCGGGTGCTCCCAGGTCATTCCGATGCCGCCGTGCAGCTGGACGCACTCCTGCGCCGCGTGGACGGCGACCCCGGAGCAGTACGCCTGAGCCACGGCCACCGCCAACGGCGCGTCGGGGCTGTCTGTCGCCAGGGCGTCGGCGGCGTTCCGTGCCGCCGCCCGGGCCGACACGACTTCCAGCCAGAGCTGCGCCATGCGGTGCTTGAGCGACTGGAAGGAGCCGACCGGGCGGTTGAACTGGTGGCGCTCCCGGGTGTGCCGGACGGTCTCGGTCAGGCACCACTCGGCGAGTCCGAGCTGCTCGGAGGCGAGGAGCCCGGCACCGGCCAGCAGCCCCCGGTCCACCGCGGCCCGCGCCGCCGCGGCATCCGCGAGGCGGGTTCCGGTGGCAGCCGTGAGGGTGACGGTGGCGAGCGGGCGGGTGAGGTCGAGCGGGACGAGCGGCTGGACGACGACACCGGGCGCGTCCGTGGTGACCGCGTAGAGGCCGTCGGTGGTGGGCACCAGCAGCACGTCGGCGGCTGCCGCGTCGGCGACCGGTCCGAGTGTTCCGTCGAGGGTTCCGGTCACCACCGGCGTGTCGGACGCCGCGGCGGAGAAGGGCACGGCGAGCACGGCGACCTTGCGGCCCGCCGCCAGATCGGCGAGCAGTCCGCCCACCGGCCCGTCCTCGGCACCGAGCGCCAGGAGTGTCTCGGTGGCGACGACGGAGCTGGTCAGGTACGGCGCGGGGGCGACGCTGCGCCCGAGTTCCTCGATGACGACGGCGGCCTCCCGGTGGGTGGCGCCCTGTCCGCCGAGCTTCTCGGGCACCAGCAGGCCGGCCGCGCCGATGTCGGTGGCGAGGCCCTTCCAGAGCTGCGGGTCGTACGGCGTGTCGGACTCGGTGCGGGCGATCACCGTCGGCGCGTCGCACCGGTCGGCGAGCAGGGAGCGGACCGCGGCCCGCAGGTCCTCCTCGGCCTCCGAGTACAGCATGTCGGGCGCCTGGCTCGGTTCGGTCTGTGCGCTCATCGGGAGAGGTCCTTCCAGGCGACGTCCTTGTCGTTGCGCGGCTCTGCGGGCAGACCGAGCACGCGTTCGGCGACGATGTTGAGCAGTACCTCGCTCGTGCCGCCCTCGATGGAGTTGCCCTTGGAGCGGAGGTAGCGGTAGCCGGCGTCACGTCCGGTGAAGTCGACGTGATCCGGGCGTCGCATGGTCCAGTCGCTGTACAGCAGTCCTTCGTCGCCGAGGAGTTCGACTTCGAGGCCGCTGATCTCCTGGTTGAGGCGGGCGAAGGCGAGCTTCATGCCGGAACCCTCGGGTCCCGGCTGCCCCGCGACGAGCTGCTGGCGCAGCCGCTCGCCGGCGAGACGGGCGACCTCGGCCTCGACCCAGAGGGTCAGCAGGCGCTGGTGCAGGTCGTGGGTGCGCAGTTCCGGACGTTCGCGCCAGGTCCTGGCGACGGGGCCGATCATGCCGCCCTCGCGCGGGATCCGGGATCCGCCGATGGAGACACGCTCGTTCATGAGCGTCGTCTGCGCGACCTTCCACCCGTCCCCGACCGCGCCGAGCCGACGGCTGTCGGGGATGCGCACCCCGGTGAGGAAGACCTCGTTGAACTCGGCCTCACCGGTGATCTGGCGCAGCGGTCGCACCTCGACACCCGGGTCGGTCATGTCGCAGATGAAGTAGCTGATGCCGCGGTGCTTGGGCACGTCCGGGTCGGTGCGGGCGATGAGGATCGCCCAGCGCGCCACATGGGCGCTGGACGTCCAGACCTTCTGTCCGTCGACCACCCAGTCCTCGCCGTCGCGCACGGCGCGCGTGCCGAGGGCGGCCAGGTCCGAGCCGGCACCCGGCTCGCTGAAGAGCTGGCACCACACCTCCTCGCCGACCCACAGGGGGCGCAGGAACCGCTGCTTCTGCTCCTCGGTGCCGAAGCCGAGAACGGTCGGCGCGGCCATGCCGAGGCCGATGCCGATGCGGCGCGGGTCGTTGTCCGGGGCGTTCGCCGCGGCGAGCTCGGCGTCGACGACGGGCTGGAGGGAGCGCGGTGCGTCGAGGCCGCCGAGGCCGGTCGGGTAGTGCACCCAGGCGAGTCCGGCGTCGAAGCGCGCCTTGAGGAAGTCGGTGCGACCGGTGGTGGACGGGGGGTGTGCGGCGAGGAGTTCGCGGGTGCGGCGGCGCAGTTCGGCGGCGTCGGGGGCGGTCATCGGGCGGCTCCTGACGGGAGGACGACGATGCGGCCGGTGCTGGTGCCGTCGGCGACGCGCTGGACGGCGGCCGCTGCCCCGTCCATCGGGACCCGTTCGCTGATGAGCGGCTTGATGACGCCCTGTGCGGCGAGCCGGGTGAGCTCGTCGTGGCAGTCGCGGACCGCCTGCGGGTCCTTCGTGTTGTACAGGCCCCAGTGGAGCCCGACGACCGAGTAGTTCTTCACCAGGGCGTGGTTGAGCCCGGGGGTGGGGATGACCCCGCTGGCGAAGCCGACGACGATCACCCGCCCCTCGAAGGCGATGCATTTCACGGACTTGGCGTACGCGTCACCGCCGACGGGGTCGTACACCACGTCGGCGCCACGGCCGGCGGTGAACTCCTTGACCGCGGCGACGATGTCCTCGGTACGCCGGTCGATGACCAGGTCGCAGCCGAGCTCGGCGGCGGTCTTGGCCTTCTCGGGACCACCGACCACACCGATGACGGTGGCCCCGGCGGCCTTGCCGAGCTGCACGGCCGCACTGCCGACGCCACCCGCCGCTGCGTGGACGAGAAGAGTCTCGCCGGCCTGGAGGCGCGCCCGGCGGTGCAGTCCGAACCAGCCGGTCTGGTAGCCGATGTGCAGGGCCGCCGCCTCGGCGTCGTCCAGGGCGTCCGGGGCCGGCAGCAGGGCCGTCTCGTCCGCGACGACGTACTGGGCGAATCCGCCGTTCGGCAGGGCGGGGGTGGCGAGCACCCGGCGGCCGTCCTCGGTCCGGCCGCAGATCTCGACGCCGGGCGTGAACGGCAGCGGGGGCCGCACCTGGTACTGGCCGCGGCAGAGCAGCGCATCGGGGAAGTTGATGTTCGCCGCGAGCACCTCGATGAGCACCTGTCCGCCGCCGGGCGTCGGACGGTCCGTCTCTTCGAGCCGCATCACCTCGCTCGGCTCGCCGTTCCGGTGCACTCGCCATGCCTGCATGAGGGGCCTCCACAACACTGTCGGCATTTCCACTGCTCCGGCGCATACTAAGCGGTCGCTTGCCCCTCTGGGAACAACCTGCGGGTGACCGGTTCGGCCGGGCCGTGGCATGGGCGTGCGCCCGGCCCCGCCCCCCAAGGGTGCGGCGGCGCCGGGCGCACGGTGGAACGGGGCCACTACTTGCCGACCACGACCTCCGCGATGCTGGGCGCCGCGGAACCCGCGTGCCAGGCGAGACGTACCGCGTCGGCGGTCCGGCCCGCCGCCTCGACCCTCGTGTACGGGCCGTCGAGCGAGCCGATGGTCTGCCAGCTCCCGTCCGCGCTCCGCAGCTGGATGTCGGCCGCGGCCTTTGATCCGGCCGGCTGGAGGACCGTGACCGCGCCGACCGCACGCTCGGCGACGAGGCCCACCTCCAGGGATTCGCCGGCCTCGGGCACGCGCGCGGCCCGGTACACGCTGGCCGGGTCTCCGTCGGCAGCCGAGCGCAGAGCGGATCCGGCGGCGGCGGGCGGGTTGCCCGTGATCTCGCCGTCCGTGGTCGCCACGCCGAACTCGCGGACGACGAGCCAGCTGTTCTGGCCGGCGGTCGCCCTGGCCCGCACGTAGCGGGCCTCGGTGCCTGCGGGGACGGTCGCGGTGACGTCCGGCTTCCCGGAGAACTCGGTGAGCTGTGTCCAGTTCTGCCCGTCCGTCGAGTACTCCAGCACTCCGCTGTGGAGGTAGTCGTCGGTGCTGCCGGGCTTGGCCATCGCGAGGGTGACGTCGCCGATGTCCCTGGCCTCCCCGAGGTCCACGGTGAGATGGTCGCCCGCGGCGGGCGCCCCGTCGCTCCAGAAGTAGGTGGAGTCGTCGCCGTCGAGAACCCTGGCGAGGGTGTTGCTCTGGTACGTACCGAGGCTCGTCGACGCCGTCGGCCGGCCGCTCACGCCGAGGATCCGGTCGTACTCGGCGGTGGCCGAGTCGATCAACCCGTCCAGCTTCCCGTCACCCACGAGGACCGGCACCTTGCGCCCGTCGAGCCCGGTGTACGTGAACGACTTGGCGTGCTCGACCTGGGCGGGCAGTTGCTGCCGGAGCTCCCAGGCCCGGTCACCGTTTCCGGCACGGGCCGCCTCGACCATCCGCAGGGCGGTGCCCGACGCTGTCGCCCAGGACTCGGTGGCGTCCAGCCAGGGGCCCGAGTCCTCGATGAAGCCGCCGTCCGGGAGGTCCGCGCGCAGCCGGGCGGGCGCGGCACCGAGGTCGGTGAGCACCGAGGTGAGCCGCTTCGCGTCACCGGACTTCCAGTAACCCGCGATCTCCGCGGCCAGTTCCGGCGCCTTGTCGATGTTGAGGGCCGAGCTGTAGTTGACGTCGGCGAAGGCGCGCAGGGCCCGCTCGGTGCGCGGGTCGCCGCCCGCGTACTCCTTGAGTCCCCGGCCCCACGAGGTGCGCGGGTCGTACGCTCCGTCGTTCCAGGCATAGTCCGCGACGGTGTACAGCGAGAGCTTCGAGGCGTACGGCTGGATCATCGGATTGGCGGTGATCCCGGCCAGCCGGCCCGGCAGTCCCTTCTCCCGGCCGTTGAACGGGCCGAGCAGCAGCCGGTTGGTCGCGTAGTCGTTCACCGGGTAGTTGTCCCAGGTCAGGATCGGGTGTCCGAACACCTTCCGGGCCGCGTCCGCCTGAGCGACCGTCATGGTCGGGGCGACCACGCCGACACCGGTCCACTCGACGAGCACGTCCGGGTCGAGCTGTTCGGACAGGGCCGTCTTGTACGGGGACTCAGCCACGTTGTAGTACTCGGTGGGGACCATCTGGAGCGGCTCGGCACCGGGGTGGGTGGCGATGAACTCCTGGTTGACCTTGTTCAGCAGATACGCCTGCGCGGCGCCCGCCGCACCGCCCCCGGTCCCCCATTTCGCCTTGTCGGCGTCACAGTTCCAGTCGGTGTAGCTGATGTCGTCGAGCGGCACTGCGAAGGTGCGCACGCCGATGTCCCAGATCGTCTGGAACTTGTCGACGAGCGCCTGCGCGTCCTCGTCGGAGCTGTAGCAGACCGACAGGCCGGGAGAGAGCGCGTAGGTGAACTCCACATGGCGTCGGACCGCCCGGTCGGTGAGGTCCTTGATCTGCGCCAACTGGTCGGCCGGATACGGGTCCCGCCACTTCTCGCGGAGGTAGGCGTCGTCCTTGGGCGAGTACACGTAGATGTTCATCTTGTGCTCGCCGTAGTAGTCGAGCTGGTCCAGGCGGGCCTCGTGGGACCACGGGGTGCCGTAGAAGCCCTCGATGACGCCCCGCAGCGCGGTGCCGGGCCAGTCGCGCACCGCCAGTCCGGCGACCCCGGCTCCCGGGTGCGCCTGCTGCGGCAGGATCTGGCGCAGGGTCTGCGCGGCGTAGTACGTGCCGGTGGTGTCCTTGCCCGCGAGGACGATACGGCCCGCCCCGATGCCGAGGACGTATCCGTCGGCGGGCAGGCCCGACGGCCCTTCGAGCTTCTGGGCGGCCAGCGCGCCGGCGTCACCGACGTGCACGTTGAGCCCGTTCGCGGCCGGCCGCGTGGCGCGGACGACCCGCTTCGCACCGGCCTTGCGCAGGGCGGCCGTCACGACGTCGAGCGTCGGCCCGTCGGCCGTCTCCCCTGTGACCAGAGTGACGGTGGGAGTGATCGTGATCCGGTCGGACCGGTTCGTGACGGACTGCGGGGTGGGGGTGATGGCCGGGGTGTCCTGGGCCTTGGCCGGGGTGCCGCCCGGTCTGTTGTCGGCCGCCTGGGCGGCGGGCCCGGTGGTCAGCAGACCACCGACGAGCAGGGCCGCGGCCGCGGCGATCGCGGTGAGGCGGGGTGGGCGAGGCGTCACAGGTCCTCCATCGGTCACTCAAGTCACCAGAGTCACGCAACACAACATCACCGAATTCAACATCGTGTCGCTTACATGTCAATGGTCTGGACAACGTCAGCGCGTGTACCTGGACTTTCGTCTCGCAGACCTGGATTTTCGTCCCGCGGAAGCCCGGCCTGCTTGCCCGGCCTTTCGCCTCTCCGGCCTGGCTTTTCGCCTCTCCGGCCTGGCTTTTCACCTCTCCGGCCTGGCCTTGTGCCGATGGAAGCGGTACTCATGCGTCCATGACGGAGAGCATGCACACTCCCGGAATCGCCGCCCCTCCCCCACTGGGCGCGAGCGCCCTGCCGGCAGGCACGTACGACGGCAGCGTGGTGCTGGTGACCGGCGGCGGCTCGGGCCTCGGCAAGGCAGTCGCCGCCGAGTTCGCCCGGCTGGGGGCCGATCTGGTGATCGTCGGCCGGAACGCCGAGCGACTGGCCGCCGCCCGGGAGGAACTGGCGCCGCTGACCGGCGGCCGGGTCCTGGCCGTCCCCGGCGACATCCGGGACCCGGACAGGGTCACGGAGGTGTTCGACGCGGTCGATGCGGAAACGGGGCCGCCCGATGTACTCGTCAACAACGCGGCGGCCAACTTCCCGTCACCTGCCGAGGACCTGTCGCCCAACGCCTGGCGGGCAGTCCTCGACATCACCCTCACCGGGACCTGGTTCATGACCCGGGAGTTCGCGAGGCGCCACCTCGCGGCCGGGACCGCCGGCTCGATCGTGTGCGTCGGCGCCTCGTACGCCTGGACGGGCGGCCCCGGATATGCCCACTCGGCGGCCGCCAAGGCCGGGGTGAAGAACCTGGTCGAGACCCTTGCCGTGGAGTGGGGACCGTACGGAATCCGCGTCAACGGGCTGGTGCCCGGACTGATGCCGCACGAGGACATGACCGGTGACATCCGTGGACACCTCGACCGGGACGGTGCCGCGGCAGGGAGCGGGAACCGGGAACTCGACGCGCGGCAGCCCGCGCTGCGGGTGGGGCTGCCGCGCGAACTGGGCTGGGCGGCGACCTTCCTGGCCTCGCCGTACGCCGCGTTCGTCTCCGGCCATTCGCTTGTGGTCGACGGTGCGAACTGGCAACGGCGCTCCCTGGTCGCACCGCCCGTGGTGCCGGTACGCGAACAGCTGGGCCGCGGGCCCTTCACCCTGCCGGGCACCGACGGGCCGTGAACCGGGCCGACGAGGGCTGCCCGGAGCGGCGGGATCAGGTCCCGTCGAAGTGCGGCGGGCGGCGGGCCGCCTTCGCGGCGTAGCCCTCGGCGGCGTCCTGCGAGGTGAGGGTGAGCGCCGCGGCAAGGGCCGTGCGGTCCAGCGCCTCGCCCATTCCGGCATCCGCGTAGGCGTCGACGGACCGCTTGATGTGCCGCACGGCCAGGGGCGCGTTCGCCGCCACGGCCTCGGCGACCGATCGTGCGGTGCCCTCCAGTTCGCCGAGGGGGGTGACGGCCTGGAGCAACCCGATCCGCTCCGCCGTCGCCGCGTCGATCCGACGGCCGGTGAGCGCGAGGTACTTCGCCCAGCCCGCCCCCGCTTCGCGCGCGATCCGCATGTCGCCGCCGGCGTCGACCGCCACTCCGATCCCGGCCTCCGGCAGCGCGAACACGGCGTTGTCCGCGGCGATCCGGATGTCCGCCATGAGAGCGAGTTCGAAGCCGAAGCCCAGGCAGTAGCCCTGTACGGCGGCGATCACCGGCTGCGGAAGCCCGGCGAACGCGGCGAAGCGCTCGTGCACCCAGCGGATGCCCTCGTAGTAGCGCTGGGTACGCTCGGCGGGCGAACGGCCCGTGATGTCACCCCCGGGCGCGGTGACATCGATCCCGGCGCAGAAGGCCCGGCCCTCGCCCCGGAGCAGGACCGCCCGGACCGAGTCGTCGAACCGGAGCCGGTCGGCCATGACGCCGAGCTGCCTGCTGGACTCCCAGCTCCAGCCGTTGAGCTGCTCCGGCCTGCAGAGCGTCAGCAGACCGACGCCGTTCTCGATCCGAAGCGACATCCGCTCCCGGCCGGGCGGGATGTCGTGGTCCAGGATGTCTAGCACGCGACCCCTCCCCATTGGCTTACGCAACGTCAGATCCAGGTGCGCCGCCCAGCGTACGACGGCGCGCCCGCATGGAGCCAGGGCCGGTCCGGGCTCAGCGCGCGAAGAGTTCGAAGGTGACCGCCGGGCGGCCCCCGAAACGCTCGGCGGCCGCCCGGGCGTAGCCGGTGAGGAAGCTACGGCAGTACGCCTCGGGGTCCTCGTCCGTGAGGACTTCGATGTACGTGCGGTGCGCGAGGAGCGACTGCACCGACCGTTCGAGGCCGGCCGTCGCGTCGACGGCGTGTGTGGGCGTCGAGGATCCGGCCACAGCCACCCAGCGCACACCGCCCCACGGCTCGAGGCCCTGCTCGGCCAGCTCCGGGAAGATCCAGCGGTTACCGGCGTCGGCGGCCGCGTCCAGCGTGGCCCGGCCGACCGCACGGTGGTCCGGGGTGTTCCAGGCGACACCGCCCCAGGTGTCGCGGTGATTGAGGGTGATCACCAGCTCCGGCCGGTACCGGCGAACGGCCGCCGCGATGTCGCGGCGCAGGCCGATACCGTACTCGATCACTCCGTCACGGTGATCGAGGAACTCGACTCGGGAGACCCCGACGACCGCCGCACTCGCGCGCTGCTCCTGCTCGCGCAGCGGCGCGCACCTGTCCGGATCCAGCGTGTCGATCCCGGCCTCGCCCCGGGTGGCCAGGACGTAGGTGACGTCACGGCCGTCGTCGGTCCACCCGGCGACGGCCGCCGCGCAGCCGTACTCCAGATCGTCGGGGTGGGCGACGACAGCCAGGGCGCGCTGCCAGTCCGTGGGCATGGGTTCCAGCTGCTCCGTCATGTCGGCAGGCTAACCGCCCCGACGGCGCGAGGCGCCGTGTCGCGCGCGCCTCGCGCGAGCCGAAATATACCCCCTGGGGTATCAGGGTCGGTCTCGTCCGAAATACCCCCGGGGTGCATCGAATGGAGAGGAGGGTGTCGTGTTCTTCGTCGACACCGTCGAGACACCGGGCCTCGGCAACCGCAGCCATCTGGCGGGAGGGCCGCGGTCCGCCGTGGCGGTGGACCGGCCGCGCGACATCGACGGCTTCATCGCGGCAGCCGCGGTGCGCGGAGTACGGATCGTCTCGGTGGCCGAAACGCAACTGCACAACGACTGCGTGACCGGCGGACTGGAACTGGCGCGCATCATCGGCGCCTCGTATCCGGGGTCCGCCGCCGCAGCGGTGTCCTTCGCCCGGACCCCCGTGGCCGACGGCGACACCGCACCGGTCGACGCCGGTCTCACGCTGCGCGCACTGGCCGCCCCGGGACACACCCCGCACCACATGGCGTACGTCCTGGAGGAGAGGGGCCGCGCCGTCGCGGCGTTCACCGGCGGCTCGCTGCTGATCCGCGGCGTGGGCCGGCCCGATCCGGTGGAGCCCCGGCTGACCGGCACGCCGGCGCGGGCCCGGTACGCCTCCGTGCACCGGCTCGCCGGCGAGCCGGCCGACACGGTCGAGGCGCTGCCGACGCACGGCTTCGGCGGTTTCTGTCCCTCCTCCCGCGCCGAGGGCACCTCGTCGGCCATCGGCGCCGAGCGGGAACGCAGCGCCGCACTGGTCAAGGACGCGGAGGCCTTGGTCGTCGACCTCCTCGCCGACCCGGACGACGTGCTGGCGCACTACGCGCACATGGGGCCCGCGAACGCGGCGGGCCCGTCCCCCGTGGACCTGCGCCGTGCCGGTCAGGAGGGGCCGCCGGGGCAGGGGCCGGGCTCGGCGCGGTGACGGGTCTGCTGGGGTGGGCGGTGGCTTCCTCGCCGTCCCCGCGCTGGTCACCGTCCTGGCCGTACCGATGTCGGCGGCCGTTCGGGACCAGTCTGCTGGTCATCACGGTGAACTCCACGGCCGCACCGGCCGCCCGGCTCGCCACCCCCACGGTGCTGGACTGGGCGCTCGTCGTCCCGTTTCACGGTAACGGCGGTACTCGGCGCCCGGGACGGGAAGCGGCTGGCGGCCAGGGTCTCCACGGACTGGTTGCAACGGATCTTCGGCGCGGTACTGCCGGCCGTCGCCGCGTCCATGCTCGTCGACTCCGTCGTGTGAACCGGTGCGGCGCGCGCCATTCGCTCTCAGGCCAGCGAGAGAAAGAGCTTCTCCAGCCGGGCGCGCATCTGGTCCCGGTCCGCGGGTTCGCTGCCGCCGTCGGCCATGCAGTGCTGAAGCCCCGTCGCGATGATCGCGAAGCCGGCCCGGTCGAGTGCGCGCGAAACGGCCGCCATCTGCGTGATGACGTCCTCGCAGTCTCGCCCTTCCTCGATCATCCTGATGATTCCGGTGAGCTGGCCCTGTGCGCGGCGCAGGCGATTGAGCACCGATTTGAGTTCATCGGCCGCCATGTCGAGTTCCACACATCCTCCTTTTGATACCCCAAGGGGTATTCTAGCCCGTCCGGGGCAGGAGAGACCCAGTCTCTGCCTCACACCCGGTGAACGAAAGGAAACACTGCTCGTGACCAGCCCCGTATCCCTCTCCCCCGCCCAGGCAGCCGCCCGTCTCGCGGAGTTCACCGTGATCGACGTACGCGCCCCCGGCGAGTACGCCTCGGGGCACGTCCCCGGCGCCCTGAACATCCCCCTCGACCGTCTCTCCGAGGCCGTGGCCGCCCTCAAGTCCGCTTCCGCCCGCGGCGCCCTGCTCGTGGTGTGCGCCTCCGGCGTCCGCTCCACCAGGGCCTGCGACATCCTCTCCGCGGCCGACATCGATGCCGCGACGCTCTCCGGCGGCACCTCCGCCTGGGAGGGCGAGGGCCACGGTCTCGACCGTCCGGAAGGCGGCCGGACCACCTGGCCGATGGAGCGCCAGGTGCGGCTCGCCGCCGGTTCGCTCGTCGTGACCGGCCTGCTGGCGGGTGTGCGCCACCCGGCCGCGCGCTGGCTGTCCGCCGGCGTCGGAGCCGGTCTCGTCTTCTCGGCCGTGACGAACACGTGCGGGATGGCGGCGGTGCTGTCGAAGCTCCCGCACAATCGCGCCCCGCGCTCGGCCGCGAACCTGGACGCGACGCTGGACGCGCTCCAGGGCTGAGCCCACAAGCAGGCGGGAGCCGGTCGCCACAAGCGGGGCGTACGGGTACCCCCAATAGGCGGCGCGGTTGGTACCCCCCGCGGCCCAGCGGCTGGCGCGCGTCGAGAACGGTTAATT
>NZ_JBEOVJ010000044.1:23709-61495 GCF_040295435.1 Streptomyces sp. NPDC002809 | reverse complement strand
GTGCACACGCCATTTCTGAGGAGACGCCCCGGAGGGGCACCACCCCCACCCACCGGGTAGCGGCGAACCCCGCACCCCACGGGAACACCCGCACCGAGGGCAGGCGCCGCGACGATCCCGCTCGTACGTGTGTGCCATATGGGCGAATGGCCCCGTTCCGATCGGGCGGCAACCTATTCGTAACCCCAAACATCTGTCGCGCTACGCGCGTTGACTCTAGGCTGCGGCACGCAGTCTTCAGACTTGGCACCACCCTCATACCTCCCGCTGAGCTCACAAGGGGATCGATGTCAGCGACACCGCAGAAGAACCGCGCGTCCCGGCGGGTGCTCGCCGCCGCAGCCGGTCTGGCCACCGTCGGCGCGCTGGTCGCCGCCATGCCGGCCGACGCGCACGGGCACGGCAAGGGCCACCACACGCCGGCCCGGACCGTGGACGTGCAACTGCTGTCCTTCAACGACCTGCACGGCAACCTGGAGCCGCCGGCCGGCTCGGCCGGCACGGTCACCGAGACGCAGGCCGACGGCACGACGAAGGCCGTTCCGGCCGGCGGCGTGGAGTACCTCGCCTCCTCGCTGCGCGCCGCGCGCAAGGGTCACCCGTACTCCATCACCGCGGCCGGCGGTGACATGGTCGGGGCGAGCCCGCTGCTGTCGGGTCTGTTCCACGACGAGCCGACCATCGAGGCGCTCAACAAGATCGACCTCGACGTGACGACCGTCGGCAACCACGAGTTCGACGAGGGCGCCACCGAGCTGGCCCGCCTGCAGAACGGCGGCTGCCACCCGGTCGAGGGGTGCTACGAGCAGGGCAAGAAGTTCGAGGGCGCCGACTTCCCGTACCTGGCTGCCAATGTGACGGACGAGAAGACCGGCAAGCCGATCCTCAAGCCGTACACGGTGTGGAAGAAGAACGGCGTCAAGATCGGTTTCATCGGCGTGACCCTTGAGGGCACGCCGAACATCGTGACGGCCAACGGTGTCAAGGGCCTGAAGTTCCACGACGAGATCGAGACGGTCAACAAGTACGCCAAGGAACTGGACCGGCAGGGCGTGAAGTCCATCGTCGCCCTGATCCACGAGGGCGGCGCCCCGGCCTCCTCCTCGTACAACTACGACTGCGACAGCCCGGCCGCCGGTGACGGCATCTCCGGGCCGATCACCGACATCGCGAAGGGCATCTCGCCCAAGGTCGACGCGCTGGTGACGGGCCACACGCACCAGGCGTACGTCTGCACGATCCCGGACCCGGCGGGCAACCCGCGCCTGGTCACCTCGGCCTCGTCGTTCGGCAAGCTGTACACGGACACGACGCTCACGTACGACCGTCGCACCAAGGACATCGTGCGCACAGCGGTGAAGGGCTCGGCGAAGACCGCCTCGAAGCACCCCGCGCCGGCTAACCCGGTCTCGGCGAACCACATCGTCACCCGGGACCAGGCCAAGGCCACCGACATGACGGACCTGATCGCCCGCTGGAACACCCTCGCGGCGCCGATCGCCAACCGGCCGCAGGGCTTCATCTCCGCCGACATCAACGGCCGTGGCTCCACGGCCCCCGAGAAGCCGCTCGGCAACCTGATCGCCGACGCGCAGCTGGAGGGCCTGGCCGCGGCGGACAAGGGTGGGGCGGTCGTCGCCTTCATGAACCCGGGCGGCATCCGTTCCGACCTGGTCTACAAGGCGACGGGCAGTGAGGGCGACGGCGTCGTGACGTACGGCGAGTCGTTCACCGTGCAGCCGTTCACCAACATGATGAACGTCGTCGACCTGACCGGTGCTCAGCTGGTCAGCGCGCTCCAGCAGCAGGTCAGCGGTTCGAACGAGGCCAGCCCGAAGATCCTTCAGATCTCCGAGGGCCTCACCTACACCCTGGACATGACGAAGTCGGGCGCCGCGCGCGTGGTCGCCGACTCCATCAGGCTGAACGGTGCGGCGATCGATCCGGCCAAGTCCTACCGGGTCGCGATGAACGAGTTCCTCGCGGGCGGCGGCGACGGCTTCGCGGCCCTCGGCGCGGGTACCAACAAGCTGGTCGGTGCCTCCGACCTGGACCTGTTCAACGCCTACCTGGCCGCGCACTCCACGGCCGCGGCGCCCCTGGCCCCGCCGGCGACGGACCGGATCACGGTCGTCCAGTAGCTCCGGCACAGGTCCGGCATGCAGGGGAGTGCCCCACCGCTCGGACCGAGTTCGAAAACCGACGGCCCGCCACGGGAAGTGGCGGGCCGTCGGCTTGTCAGGCCGGTCCGGGAACGAAGATTTCGTGTCCCCCCACTCGGCGCCACAGGAAGTGCGTCTCACCTGGACGGACTTCGTCCCCGTACTGCCAGGTGGCACGGCCGTCGGGCGCCCACGTCATCTCCATGACGGGGCGTGCGCCCTGTGGCATGGGGATGCCCTGGCCCGGCTTGACCCGGAGCCCGGGTCGGAACTGCCCTCGCTCCACATCCGGGACGAAGTTCTTCCGGATGACGTCTTCGAAGCGCTTTCGCTCCTCAGGCTTCAGAGACCTGAAATCGCGCTTGAAGTGGGCAGTCGTCTCAAAAGTCGGCAATCGGGCCTCCCGGTGTCAGCGGTCAGTCTTCGTCGAGGTGCGCGAACATGCTGTCCGCGTCCTCGTGGACGGCGGTGCGCCCGGCCGCGACGTCCTCGCCGGCCCTGCGTTCGCCCTCCTGCCACTCCGGAGTCCAGAACCAGGCCTGGTCGGAGCGGATCTTGGTGAGTCCGTGCACCGTCACCTCGCCGGCGCTGGTGATCTCGAACTCGAGCTCGTCGCCTTGTTCCACCCCGAGGGCGGCACGAATGGCCTTGGGCAGGGTGACCTGCCCGTTCGTACGCAGTGTGGCTGTCGTTGTAGTCAAGTGATGACCTCCTGCCTCTGTCGCCAGTCTCGTCAATCCATCACCGTAGAATCTAAGATTCAAACTTTGCGAAATTAGAAAATACGAAAGTTGTGAGTCCCGGGGTGATGTGAACTGTGCATGCCCAGGGGTCCACGCCCCGTTCCCTGTGTGATGTGTACGGGTCATAATCCGGGGGCTGACCCCACACGGCCCCGGAGGCGTCCCCGTATGAGCCCGTACACCGCGAACCGCAGACACTTTCTGGCCGGAGCGCTCGCCGTCACCGCCACCGCCCTCGTCGGCGCCGGGCCCGCGCGTGCCGAGGCCCGGCAGGCCCTCACCGTGCAGGACTGGATGAGCGGCGTCGCTGACTCCACCGCGCTCCAGCGGCTGACGATTCCTGGTTCGCACGACTCCGGCGCCCGCTACGGCGGCCCCTGGACCGAGTGCCAGAACACCACGATCGCGGAGCAGCTGAACAGCGGGCTGCGCTTTCTCGACGTACGGTGCCGGATCACCGGTGACTCGTTCGCGATCCACCACGGGGCCTCGTACCAGAACCTGATGTTCGGCGATGTCCTGGGTGCCTGCCGGGACTTCCTCGCCCAGCGGCCCACCGAGACGGTGCTGATGCGGGTCAAGCAGGAGTATTCGGAGGAGAGCGACGCCGCGTTCCGCCGGATCTTCGACCTGTACCTCGACACCAAGGGCTGGCGCCCGCTGTTCCACATCGACTCCGCGCTGCCGACGCTGGGAGGGGCCCGCGGCAAGGTGGTGCTCCTCGCCGACAACGGCGGGCTGCCCGGGGTGCGGTACGCCGATCCGGGGCTCTTCGACATCCAGGACGACTACATGGCGGAGCCGTTCGCCAAGTACCCGAAGATCGAGGACCAGTTCCGCAGGGCGGCCACGCAGCCCGGCAAGCTGTTCATGAACTACGTGAGCACCGCTGCCCTGCTGCCGCCCCGCTGGAACGCGGACCGGCTCAACCCCCAGGTCCATTCGTTCCTCGACTCCTCGGGGACGGCCGGCTGGACCGGCCTCGGCATCGTCCCGCTGGACTTCCCGGCGACCAGGACGGGCCTGGTGGACTCGCTGATCCGGCACAACCCGGGCTCCTGAGAGTGGTGTTCACGGTGTCGCGAGGAACTCCCTCACCGTCCGCGCGAACCCTTTCGGGTCCTGAAACTGTACGAAGTGATCCGTCTCCAGCGTGACGAGTGAGGTGCGCGGGCGCAGCGACACCATCGCGGCAGCCTGCTCGGCGGGCAGGACCTGGCTGGTGCGGCCGTTGATCAGCAGCGCGGGGCAGTCGCTCGCCAGCCACTGAGCCCAGTGGTCGCCGTGCACCTGCCGCTCGGAGTCGAGTGTGTCCTGCGGATGGAAGGGCAGCCGCCAGCCGTCGCCGCCCGGCAGGGGTCGCAGCAGGGGTCCCACCATCGGGCCCACCGGACCGCAGGCGGAGATCAGTTCCTCCCGTGTGGGGGCGGTGTACGGGAAGCCCGCGAGGAAGGCCAGCGGGTTGGTCTCCCCGTGTGGCAGGTCGACCGGTGCGTCGGTGTTGACCAGCGCGGCGACCGCGGCCGGCCTGGTGGCGGCGAGGTGCAGCGCGTTGATGCCGCCGAGCGAGTGCCCGAGGGCGACGACCGGGCCGGTGTCCAGGTGGTCGAGCAGTGCGGTCAGATCGGAGACGTACCCCTCCCGGCTGTAGTCGTCCGCCCGGTCCGAGTCGCCGTGGCCGCGCTGATCGGGGGCGATGACCCGCCACTCGGGGCCGAGCTCGGCGGCCAGGTCGTCGAAGGAGGCTCCCTCGGAGAGATGGCCGTGCAGGGCGAGGAGCGGCCGACCGGTGGCGGGGCCGTGGTCCAGGTAGGAGAGACGGCGGCCGTCGATGGTCAGTTCGCGTCGGGCTGCGGTGTGCTGAGTCATGACAGTGACTGTACGCACGTATAGATCACTCGCGCAATACATGTGTATAGATCGCTTGCCCAAGCGGCGGAGCCGTACGATCCCGGGCATGGGAAACCGCGAGGATCTGCTGGCCGGGGCCAGGCGCTGCCTGGAGGAGAAGGGCTATCTCCGCACCACCGTGCGCGACATCGCCACCGCCTCCCGGGTCTCGATGGCGGCGATCGGCTACCACTTCGGCTCCCGCGAGGCCCTGCTCAACCAGGCGCTGTTCGCGGCCATCGACGAGTGGGGCGAGCGGGTCGGCGCGGATTCCGGCGCGGATTCCGGCGCGGGGGGCCGTACGGTCCCCGAGCGGTACGCGGACCTGTGGACGCGGGAGATCGCCTCGTACCGCACCGACCGCTGGCTCTGGATCGCCTCGGTGGAGGCCTTCGTCCACGCACAGAGCTCCCCGGATCTGCTGGCCCTCCTGGCCGCCGGGCAGCGTGAGGGTCGCCGGGGAGTCGCGGCGCGGCTGACCGGGGTGCCGGAGGCGGAGGTCGCCGAGGCGGATGTGCGGGGTCTCGGGTCGGTGCAGCTCGCGCTGATGAGCGGCGTGATGATCCAGTGGCTGACCGACCCGGACGGGGCGCCGGATGCCGCCGAGATCGCGGCGGGGCTGCGGGCGCTGGCGGGGCGGCTGGAGGGGGCGTAGCGCTGCCGCCCCTAATCCTGCGGCGAGTCCGGAGGTGGCTGGGGTGCTCCCGGGAGGCGGATCGCGGCTTCCGTGCCGCCGCCTGCCGCCGGGCGCAGGGCGATCTCGCCGCCCGCCTGCTGGACCGTGCGCGCCACGATCGACAGGCCCAGGCCGGAGCCGGGGAGCTGGCGGGCGGAGGGGGAGCGCCAGAAGCGTTCGAAGACGTGGGGGAGTTCGTCGGCAGGGATGCCGGGTCCCTGGTCCCGGACCGTCAGTTCGCCCCGGTGCAGGACCACGTCGATCGTGCCGCCTGATGGGCTGAACTTCACCGCGTTGTCGAGGACGTTGACGATCGCCCGCTCCAGGGCGGACGGTTCGGCCCGCACGTACCAGGGGGCCAGCTCCGCCGTGATGGTCAGTTCGGGGCCGCGCAGACGGGCCCGTTCCAGGGCCGTGCGGACGATGTCGTGGAGCGCGATCACCTGGAGCGGGCCGGGGTCCGCGGCGTCCGGGCGGGCGAGCTCCTGGAGGTCGCCGATGAGGGAGGCCAGCTCCGTCATCTGTGCCTTCACCGACGCCATCAGCGCCTTGCGGTCGTCCGGCGGGATGGCCCGGCCGGTCTCGTCGCTGCGGGCGAGGAGTTCGACGTTGGTGCGGAGTGAGGTCAGCGGGGTGCGCAGCTCGTGGCCGGCGTCGGCGATGAGCTGTGCCTGGCGGTCGCGGGAGGTGGCGAGCGACGCGGTCATCGAGTTGAACGAGCGGGAGAGGCGGGCGATCTCGTCCTCGCCCTCGACCGGGATGCGGACCGTCAGGTCCTCGGTACGGGCGACGTGCTCGACCGCCTCGGTGAGCTCGTCGACGGGGCGCAGGCCGGAGCGGGCGACCCATAGTCCGGCGGCGCCGGCGCCGATGACGCCGATGCCGGAGACGGTGAGGAGGACCCAGGCGAGAGTGGTGAGGGGTTTGTCGATCTCGCTCATCGGGCTGGCGATGGAGACGGCGAGGCCGGTCGGCCCCTTCACCGGGGCGGTGTAGACGCGCATCTTCGCACCGTCCGCGTCGGTCGCGGAGTGCAGCGCATTGCGCAGCTCGCCCTTGGCCACCGCGAGGTCGGCCCTGGTCACCGGGAGTTCCGACGAGTCCGGGGCGAGACAGACCGTGCCCTGGGCGTCAATGAGCTGGACGGTGAGGCCGGAGTAGGAGGTCGGCAGGGTCTGGGCGCTGCCCCGGCAGTAGTTGTAGAGGCCGGTCAGGTAGCGGTCGTCGACGTTGGTGCTGCGCAGCGTCGTATCCAGCTGGTGCTCCAGCTGCGCCTTCGTCACGAACCAGCACGAGGCAGCCACCGCCGCCACCGCCACCGCCACCGCGGTCGCGACCAGCAGCGCCAGCCGGGAGCGGAGCGGCAGGGCGCGGATGCGGTGCAGGGGCCCCGTCATCCGTCCCCACCCCCTGACCGAAGTGCGTAGCCCACGCCCCGCACGGTGTGGACCAGGCGCGGTTCGCCGCCCGCCTCGGTCTTGCGGCGCAGGTACATCACGTACACGTCCAGCGAGTTGGAGCTCGGTTCGAAGTCGAAGCCCCACACCGCCTTGAGGATCTGCTCGCGGGTCAGCACCTGGCGCGGGTGCGCCAGGAACATCTCCAGGAGGGTGAACTCGGTACGGGTCAGCTCCACGTGGCGGGTGCCGCGCATGACCTCACGGGTCGCGAGGTCCATGCGCAGGTCCGCGAAGGCCAGCACGTTGTCGTCGGGGATGGGGCCGCCCGCCGTGGCCGCGTACGAGCTGCGGCGCAGCAGGGCCCGGATGCGGGCGAAGAGTTCGTCCAGCTCGAAGGGCTTGACCAGGTAGTCGTCGGCGCCCGCGTCGAGCCCGGTGACGCGGTCGCCGACGGTGTCGCGGGCGGTGAGCATCAGGATGGGGGTGGTGGTGCCCGTGGCGCGGATGCGGCGGGCGGCGGTCAGCCCGTCCATCCGCGGCATCTGGATGTCGAGGACGATGAGGTCGGGGTCGTACGACTCCGCCTTCGTGAGGGCGTCGAGTCCGTCGACGGCGACCTCGGTGCCGTACCCCTCGAACGCGAGACTGCGCTGCAGGGCCTCGCGCACGGCGGGCTCGTCGTCGACGATCAGGATGCGCTGGGGATCGTCTTCGGCGGGGCTCATCGCTGCTTCGTCCTCTTCTCGTTCCGTACGGGGCGGGGCGGGGTGGGGAGCGGTGCTCCCGGCCCCGGTTCTCAGCCTCGCACGGCCATGGCGCGGCGTCGCGCGGCACGGCGGCCTCGGCTGCCGGCCGTGGTGCGGAGCTCCGCGGCGCGGGGCTGCTTGTCACCGGTTCTGCCGGCGGGTGCCCGCTCGGCGAGGAACGCCACGAGTTTGAGCGGCAGGGTCAGGTCTGCGGGGCCTGCGAGGGTGTCGGTCGGGTGGTGCACGGCTGTCTCCTCTGTTCTTCGGTCTGCTCAGGAGCTGTTGCCGGCCCGCAGTGTGTCGAGGTCCGCCTTGAGGGTGTTCACCGGGATGGCGAAGCCGAGGCCGACGCTGCCCGCACTGGAGCTGTCCGAGCTGCTGGACGAACTGGCCGAGTACATAGCGGAGTTGATGCCGATGATCTCGCCGTCCATGTTGATCAGGGCGCCACCGGAGTTCCCCGGGTTCAGGGAGGCGTCGGTCTGGATGGCCTTGTATGTGGTGGTGGACTCGCCGGTGTCGCCGTTGAACTGCTGTCCGCCGAACTCGAACGGCCACTGCTGTCCGCTGCCCTGGCGGCCCTGCTCCTGGCTGCTGCCGCTGTCGCTGTCCTTGGCGACCGTGACATCGCGGTCGAGTGCGGACACGATGCCGCTGGTGACCGTGCCGGTGAGGCCCTCCGGCGATCCGATCGCGACGACCTCGTCGCCGACGGCGACCCTGGAGGAGTCGCCGAGCGTGGCCGTCTTCAGGCCGCTCGCGCCCTGGAGCTTGATCAGCGCGAGGTCCTTGTCGGCGTCGGTGCCGACGACCTCGGCGGTGTACGTCTTGCCGGTGCTCAGGGTGACCTTGATGGACGTGGCGCCTGCGACGACGTGGTTGTTGGTGACGATCTCGCCGTCCGACGTGATGACCACTCCGGAGCCGGTGGACTGGCCCGCGGTCGAGGTCGCGCCGATCTCGACAATGGTCGGTGAGAGGGCCGCGGCCACACCGGAGACGGTGCCCTTACTGCTCTGCGAGACGGTGGTGCCGGGGATGACGCTGCCGGCCGTGCTGTCGGTGCCGTTGTCGGTGAGCTGTCCGATCACGGTGGCGGTGCCGCCGCCGACGATCGCGGCCGCGATGGCCACCGCCGCGAGGAGTGCGACCGGCCGCCGGACCCGGCGGCGGGGGGCGGACGGTCCGGGCGCCGGCTGCGGCATCCCGTGGAGACCGTCACCGCCGTGGCCGCCGCCGGTGTAGGCGTCGGCCGTGCCGGGGGCGGGCCACACGGTGGTCCCGGGGCCCATGGCGACCGGCTGGACGGGCTGGTATGACGGCGGCGGCGGGTAGGCCGCGTCGCCGTTGCCGTACGAGGGGTACATCGGGTACTCGCCGCTCGGGCGCTGGCTCTCTGTCATGTCTACGAGAGTGTCCAGCGAACATGAGAGGACCCTGAGTCCCCGCTGAGAAGCCCGGCAGAACCTCGTATGCCCGATATAAGGATCCTCTGCCCAGGCCCCGGGCGAGGATCCTGCGCACCGGCCCCGCTGCGCCTCAGCGCACGGTGATGACCAGTTTGCCCGTGGTGCGGCCCGTCTCTCCCTGGACGTGGGCCCGGGCTCCTTCGGCGAGAGGGAAGGTGCCGGAGACGTGGGCGTGGAGCCTGCCCCGGTCGACGAGTTCGGCGACGGCGCGCATTCCGGCGTGGTCGTGCTCCACGAGCAGGACGACGGCGCGGACCTGTGCCTTCTCCGCTGCGGCCCGGGTGTCCTTGTCGCCCGGCAGCAGGGAGACGAGGACGCCGCCGGGGCGGAGTACGCCCATGGAACGGGTGGCCGTCTCACCGCCGAGGGTGTCGAGGACGACGTCGTAGGGCTCCTCCGCGTCGGTGAAGTCCTCGGAGCGGTAGTCGATGCAGGCATCCGCGCCGAGCCCGCGCAGGAAGTCGTGCTTGGGGGCACTCGCCGTCCCGGTGACGTGTGCGCCGCGTTCCTTGGCGATCTGTACGGCGAGATGGCCGACACCGCCGGCCGCGGCGTGGATCAGCACCCGCTGCCCGGCCCGGAGGTTCGCGGTCTCGACGAGGGCCTGCCAGGCGGTGAGCGCGGCCAGCGGCAGAGCGGCCGCCTGGACGTGGTCGATCCCGGCAGGCTTGGCGGCGAAGGCGCGGGTGGGGCCAGTCACGTACTCGGCGTGGGAGCCGGCCCCGTACGGGTAGGGCAGCATGCCGAACACCTCGTCACCCGGCCGGAAGAGGGTGACGCCGAAGCCGGTCTCCACCACGGTGCCGGAGACGTCCCAGCCGAGGGTCAGCGGCGGGGGCGGCAGGAAGACACTCAGGGCGCGGTGCTTGAAGTCCGTGGGGTTGAGGCCGGCCGCGTGCACGGCGACGAGGATCTCCCCGGGGCCGGGCGTGGGCCGCGGGAGCTCGGTCAGCCGAAGGACCTCGGGGCCGCCGAGGGCCGTCTGGTGCAGGGCGAGCATCACCGGGGCGCCCTCGGGGGGAGCGGGGTTCGCGGAGTCCGGGGAGACGAGGTTGTGAGGAGTGTCCGTCGAATTCATGCCTCGATCCTGACCCGTACGGTACGGTCCGGACGATGGCAAGAAGGTCAGCATCCGATACATTCCTGCCATGCCTGGTGACCACGCAGACAACGGCGACCGCACCGACCGCACCGACCGCTCAGACCGCACCGACCGCTCAGACCGCTCGGACCGCTCCGACCGCTCGGACCGCTCCGACCGCTCGGACCGCTCCGACCGCTCGGACCGCGCCGCCGAAGTGGGCAGTCGGCTGCGTCCGGTCCTGCGGTCCGGCGCCCACAAGGTTGTCGTTCTTGCCCTCGACGGCGTCTACCCCTTCGAACTCGGCATCCCGCACCGGGTCCTGGGTTCCGCCGACGGCCGCTACGAGGTGCTGTCCGCGAGCGTGGACGGGCAGTCCGTGCGTACCGACTCGGACCTGACCGTCACCCCCGGGCACGGTCCCGAGGTGCTGGACGATGCGGACACCGTGGTCATCCCGCCGTACGCGGTCTCGGCGGCCTCTGCTGCGGCCCCGGACCCGAAAGCTCTCGCCGCGCTCTCCCGCGTCCGCCCCGGTACCCGTCTGGTGTCCATCTGCACCGGTGCCTTCCTGCTGGCCGCCGCCGGTCTCCTCGACGGGCGCAGGGCCACCACCCACTGGGCGCTCACCGACTACTTCCAGGAGCTCTTCCCCCGGGTCGAGGTCGACGCCGGGGTGCTCTTCGTCGACCACGGAGACGTGCTGACCTCCGCGGGGGCGGCGAGCGGTGTCGATGTCTGCCTGCACCTGGTGCGCCAGGACCACGGCAGCGAGGTGGCCAACCAGGTCGCCCGCTGCTGCGTCGTGCCGCCGTACCGGGACGGCGGGCAGGCGCAGTACATCGAGCGGCCGCTGCCGCCGGCGAGCGGAACCGGCACCGGGCCGACCCGCGACTGGGCGCTCCAGCGGCTCGAACTGCCGCTGTCGCTGGGCGAACTGGCCACGCAGGCGGCGATGAGCACCCGCACCTTCGCCCGGCGCTTCCAGGAGGAGACCGGTCTGAGCCCCGGCCGCTGGCTGACCCAGCAACGGCTGCGGCGGGCACGGCACCTGCTGGAGTCCACCGACCTGCCGGTGGAACGTGTCGCCCACGAGGTCGGCTTCGCCACCGCCACCTCGCTGCGGCGGCACCTCGCGGCGGAGGCGGGGGTCGCCCCGTCCGCGTACCGGCGCACGTTCCGTGCCGCGGGCCCGACCGAAGGCCCGACCACGGGCGACGACAGGAACACCAGAAACACCAGAACCGACGTGGGGCTGAAGCGCGCGTAGCGCGCTTCCGGCCCTTCTCAGCGCTTTCTGGCAGTGTCCGCGCCGCCAGGCGCCAGCAGGCAGGCGCAGGCAGGAACTCAGCCGCGCTGCGCAGCCGGCGGCTCCCCGCAGCCGCACGAGCGCCGGACCACCAGCGCCGAGGGGAACTGCTTCAGGCGCTCCCGCCGCGAGCCCGACACCCGCAGCGAGTCGTCGAGCACCAGGTCGACCGCGGCCCGCGCCATCGCCGGGCGGTCCGAGAAGACCGTCGTCAGCGGCGGATCGGTCAGTCCGGCTTCCTTCACGTCGTCGAAGCCCGCCACCGCGAGCTCACCGGGCACGTCGATCCGCAGCTCGCGCGCGGCTCGCAGCACCCCGATGGCCTGGTCGTCCGTCGTGCAGAAGATCGCCGGCGGGCGGTCGGGGCCCGCGAGGAGGCCCAGCGCCACCTGGTAGGCGTCGTAACGGTTGTACGGGGCCTGGAAGAGACGGCCCTCCGTCGAGCGTCCCGACTCGTGCATCGCCCGGCGCCAGCCCTCGACGTGGTCGGCGACCGGGTCGCCGACCGCCGGGGTCGACTCCATGCCGCCGAGGCACGCCACGTACTCGTTGCCGTGCTCCAGCAGGTGACGGGTGGCGAGCTGGGCGCCGCCGACGTCGTCCGTGACGACCGCGACGTCGTCGATCGCCTCGGGCCGCTCGTGCAGCAGCACGACCCGGGCGTCCCACGCCTCTATCTCCGCCGCCGCGCGCTCGCTGGGACCCTGGCTGACCAGGATCAGCCCGGAGACCCGCATGCCGAGGAAGGCCCGCAGATAGTGGACCTCGCGCTCGTCCCGGTAGTCGGAGTTGCCGACGAGCACCATTTTTCCGCGCTCGGCGGCGGCCTGTTCGACCGCGTGCGCCATCTCCGCGAAGAACGGCTGCCGCGCGTCCGGCACGATCATTCCTATGAGATCGGTCCGCCGCGAGGCCATCGCCTGCGCGACCCGGTCGGGCCGGTAGCCCAGCTCCTTGATCGCGGCGAGCACCCGCTCGCGCGTGGCCGGGGCGACCGGCCGGGGTCCGTTGTTGATGACGTAACTGACCACTGCGGTCGACGTCCCCGCCAGTCTCGCCACATCGTCCCGCGTCACCTTGGCCACGCGCGGCAGTCTACGCGGATGGAACTACTTCCCGGCAGGCCGGACCGGGGCTTCTTCCGTGACCTCCGCTACCTCCGGCTGCTCCGAACGGGTGAGAGTTTCGGCGGTCGCCTTCGCGGCTGCCGCCTTGGCCTCCTCGGCGGCGGCCCGCTCCACCTTCTCCGGCGCGACGAAGCGGTAGCCCACGTTGCGGACGGTGCCGATGAGC
This sequence comes from Streptomyces sp. NPDC002809, assembly GCF_040295435.1. Taxonomy (NCBI): domain Bacteria; kingdom Bacillati; phylum Actinomycetota; class Actinomycetes; order Kitasatosporales; family Streptomycetaceae; genus Streptomyces; species Streptomyces sp. NPDC002809. The sequence goes on along the minus strand of NZ_JBEOVJ010000044.1, from coordinate 48,726 downwards.
GACTCGTGCTCGGGGCCGAGCTTGGCGCGCAGCCGCCGTACGTGGACGTCGACCGTCCGCGTACCGCCGAAGTAGTCGTAGCCCCAGACCTCCTGGAGCAGCTGGGCGCGGGTGAAGACCCGGCCCGGGTGCTGCGCCAGGTACTTGAGCAGTTCGAATTCCTTGAAGGTCAGGTCCAGGACCCGGCCCTTGAGCTTCGCGCTGTATGTCGCCTCGTCCACCGAGAGATCACCGTTGCGGATCTCCATCGGGGAGTCGTCGGCGGTGATCTGCTGCCGGCCGGTGGCCAGCCGCAGGCGTGCCTCGACCTCGGCGGGGCCCGCCGTGTCCAGCAGTACGTCGTCGATGCCCCAGTCCGCGGTGACGGCCGCGAGGCCGCCCTCCGTGACGACGAGGATCAGCGGACAGCCGGGTCCGGTGGACCGCAGCAGCTGACAGAGGGAGCGGACCTGCGGCAGGTCGCGCCGTCCGTCGACGAGGATGACGTCGGCACCGGGGGTGTCGACGAGGGCGGGGCCTTCGGCAGGGGCCACCCGCACGCTGTGCAGCAGGAGGCCGAGGGCGGGAAGCACCTCCGTCGACGGTTGGAGGGCATTCGTCAGGAGCAGCAGTGAACTCATCGCCGCCCACCTGCCTGGGTCGTCGGTCGATGATCGTGCACGGTTGGCTCGCCCATTACGTCGGTCCTCCTCGTTCCCTGCGAGAGGGGCACTCCCGGGTCGGACCCGGGGGAGTATTCGGCACTGCTTCGTACGCTTATTCGTGCTTGGTCGTACGACGTTTCGTCATACGGGTCTTACAAGTGCGACCCGCACCCAGGACCGCTGAGCTTGTCGAAACGTCGTCGTAACAACACGCGGAAAGCACAAAAGGACCCGGGGGCTGCTTTGCCCGGATCCTCTTCCCAGCAGAATAGCCCACATGACTTCTGTCTCCGAGGGGCGATTTCGGAGTTCCTCTGTTCCCTTGATCACGCGCGGTCCGCTGCGCACCACATTGCCGACCGATGACGGGGTCCTTGTCGAGGCGGTGTACGAGCCGTGTACGGCCGGTGCCGGTACGGGCGCGGGGGCCGGCGGCGCCGGCACCGCGATCGTCGTCGCGCACGGATTCACCGGTTCGGCGGACCGCCCGGCGGTGCGGCGGGCCGCGGAGGTGTTCTCGCAGCGTGCGGCGGTGGTCACGTTCTCGTTCCGTGGGCACGGGCGCTCCGGCGGAAGGTCCACGGTGGGCGACCGCGAGGTGCTGGATCTGGCCGCGGCGGTGGCCTGGGCGCGGTCGCTCGGGCACACGCGGGTCGTTACGGCCGGGTTCTCGATGGGCGGTTCCGTGGTGCTCCGGCACGGGGCGCTGTATACGGCTCCGGGCGCGGAGGGGGAGGGCGAGGGGCGCACGGAAGCGCGTGGGGAGGCGCACGCGGATGCGGTGGTGTCCGTGAGTGCTCCGGCGCGCTGGTACTACCGGGGGACCGCCCCGATGCGACGACTGCACTGGATGGTCACCCGCCCCACCGGCCGGCTGGTCGGGCGGTACGGCTTCCGCACCCGGATCGACCGCAAGGACTGGGACCCGGTCCCGCTCTCCCCGGTCGAGGCCGCCCGGCTGATCGCCCCGGCCCCACTGCTGATCGTGCACGGCGACCAGGACCCGTACTTCCCGCTCGACCACCCGCGGATGCTCGCGGACGCGGCGGGCGGCGGCGCCGACCTGTGGCTGGAGCATGGCATGGGCCACGCGGAGAACGCGGCGGACGAGACCTTGCTCACCCGCATCGCCGACTGGGCGATGACGCGGTGAACCATGATGGACAGCCGATGCGTGAGCTGACGCGAGACGAGAGGAGCGCCGCCATGCCTGCGGGAACGATCCGCTACTGGGCTGCCGCCAAGGCCGCGGCCGGAACCGCGGAGGAGCCGTACGCCGCCGCGACACTCGAAGAGGCGCTCGACGCGGTGCGCGAGAGGCACCCCGGTGAGCTGAGCCGCGTACTGCAAAGGTGTTCGTTCCTCATCGACGGTGACCCCGTCGGGACCCGCAGCCATGAGACCGTACGCCTTGCCGAGGGCGGCACGGTCGAGGTGCTCCCGCCGTTCGCAGGAGGGTGAACCGCAGAACATGAGCAGCAGCGATCAGCAGCAGCCGTACCCGCAGCAACAGCATCCGCAGTATCCGTACGGGCAGGAGCCGCCGCCGTCGTACGGACAGCAGCCGTCGTACGGACAGCAGCAGCCGTACGGGGACCCGTCGTACGGCGGTCAGGCGTACCCCGAGCAGGGTTATGCAGACCAGGGCTATGCGGACCAGGGCTACGCGGACCAGGGCCATGCGAACCAGGGTTACGCGGACCAGGGCCATGCGAACCAGGGTTACGCGGACCAGGGCCATGCGAACCAGGGCTATGCGGACTCCTCCTACGGGCAGCAGGCGCCTTACGGGGGTGATGCGGCTGCGGCACCGTACGAGGCGCAGCAGGGCGCGTACGACGCGCACGCGCCCCAGCAGTCCGCCCCGTACGTGCAGCAGGGCCGGTCCGTCCCGCAGGCCCCTCAGCCGGAGCCCGGTGCCGGATGGCCGGCCGGTGACCAGGGGGTCGCCCAGACCTGGGAGGGCCAGACCTGGGACACCCAGTACCAGCCGACGATCCAGCCGGCGCAGCCCGTCCAGCTCGCGCAGCCAGTCCAGCCGACGCCCCCGGTGCAGGCCGCCGCCGACGACACCACGTACATGCCGCCGCTGGGCGCTTCCGGCTCGTACCCGCTGCCCCCCGAGGCCCGGCCCGCGCCCGCCCCGGCCCCTGCTGCCGCCCCGCAGGGCGAGGGCGAGGACGGCTACAGCGCGCCGACCACCCTCGGCAACAGCCGCATCACCGACGCCCAGCGCGCCCGCGCGGAGGGCCGTTCGCCGATCATCGCGCCGGGTATGCAGCCGGCCGCGATCACCGCGGGACTCGGACTGCTCCTCGCGCTCGGCGCGGCCGTCGGCCCGTACGCCCTGGTCGTCCCGCTGGTGCTGCTCCAGGCCGTGACCGCGGCGGGATGGTTCCGGCTCAACGGCATGTGGCCGGCCCGGCAGGGCATCGCGCTCGCCTTCGCCGGCGGTCTCGTCGCCGATGTGGCACTGCTCGCGGCCGGCCGGGAGAACGGTCCGGCCGCGATCCTGGGCACCCTCGGAATCTGGGTGCTCCTCACCGTCGTGCTCCAGCTGCGCAGCCGGGCCGGTGCCGACGAGCGGATGCAGGGGCTGATGGCCACGGTCGCCTCGGCCGCGCTCGCGGTCCTCGCGGCCGGACACCTCGCGGCCGTTCCGGACGCCGTGACGGTCGGCGGCGTGGCCGTCGCCGCAGCCGTGCTCGTCCGGGCGCTGCCGGTGCCCGGACCGGCCTCGGTCGTGGCGGCGCTCGTCGTCGCGGCGGGTGCCGGTGCGGTGGCGGGCGCCGTCACCGACCTGGGGGCCAAGGGCGCGCTGCTCGGCCTCGCGGCCGGCGGCTGTGCGCTGATCGGGCTGCGGGTGGCGAGCTATGACTACCCGTCACGCTTCGTGCACATGACCGCGGGAGTGGCGCTGCCCCTCACCGCGGCCGCCCCCGCCGTCTATCTGATCGGGCGTGTGCTCGCGTAATCCGTACCGCGCCACCCGGCATGCCGAAGCCCTCCGCGGGGAACCGTTGGGGGGCTTCCGCTCGTCGATCACCCGGGGCGTGGCGTGCGGCAGCAGTAGGCTCACGGGCGCCAGAGGTCCGAATGGGCGTGGCGCGGGGGAGGACAGGCATGCGTGCACTGCGAATACTGCTGATCGTCGTGGTGGTTCTGGCGGGTGTGTTCATCGCCGTGGACCGCGCGGCGGTGTATTTCGCCGAGTCGGAGGTCGAGGACCGGGTGGTGGTCTCCGGGGCGCGGACCGGGTCCACGGACGTCTCCATCAAGGGCTTCCCGTTCCTGACTCAGGTCGCCGGATCGGAACTCGACGAGGTCGACGTGAAGGTCACCGGAATCGAGGCGACCGCGGGCGGCCGCGCACTGCGGATCAGCACGATGGACGCGGAGCTGCACCAGGTGCGGCTGACCGACGGCTTCTCCGGCGCCACGGCCGCCCGTGCCTCCGGGACGGCCGTCATCTCGTACGCGGACCTCACCAAGGCCGCCTCCGACGGTGTCGCCGTCGAGTACGGCGGCAACGGCAAGGTGAAGGTGACCGGCGCGGTCGAAATCCCCGGCATCGGCCGGACGATCTCGCGCAGCGTCCTGTCCACCGTCACCCTGGTCGGCGGCCACACCGTGCGGGTGCACGCGGACAAGGTGCCGGGCGAGGGCATCCCCGGCCTCGAGGGGCTCGTACGCGAGAAGACCGACTTCGAGCGCGAGGTCGGCAAGCTGCCGAACGGCCTGAAACTGGAGAAGATCCAGCCGACCGCCGACGGACTGGAGATCTCCGTGACGGGCACCGACGTACGCCTCGCCGGATAACACCCGCCGAAGCCGGGTAGGCAGCGCTATGTCCTCCCGCACGGCTCGCACGGCTCGCACGGCCCGCACGGGCGGGCACGGATCGCACCCCACGGACCGCCCGGCCCGTCCGGACCGCATGGCCCTTCCGTGTTGCACGGACTGCACGGGCGGCCCGGACCGCATGGACCGCGCGGCCAGTCCGGACCGCTTCTCCACATATTGAGACGCCGGAGTCCGTTCCGTAGATGTCCGACCGGCTCGGCGTCCCTGGTGACGGACCCGCGACGCTCGCATTCCCGCTTCTGTCTCACACTCCGGACGATCGTGTCTCAATATGCGACACAACGGTGACATGTCCGCCCGTACGTCCCTACGATCGGTCCCATGCAGTGCTCTATTAGCGGTCTCCGACAGTGGGGACAGGCGGATCTCACGAAGCGGCGGGCAGTGGACCTGTGCCGCGTCGCCGCCATGCTCTGTCGCACTGTCTGAGCGGGATCCGTCGATTTCCCGCATTCCCGGCCCCTCGACCGCTCGTCGGGGCCATCCCGCCTGACGCCCGTGCACCGGCCCGTGCCGCGTACATCCGCATCACGCACCGTCCCGCACCACCTCGCAGCATCCCGCCGCAGACTGCCCCGGAGGAGAACAGAATGAGCCGCAGTGACGTCCTGGTAGACGCCGACTGGGTCGAGGCCCACATCGACGACCCGAAGGTTGCCATCGTCGAGGTCGACGAGGACACCTCCGCGTACGAGAAGAACCACATCAAGAACGCGATCCGGATCGACTGGACCAAGGACCTCCAGGACCCGGTCCGCCGTGACTTCATCGACCAGGCCGGCTTCGAGGAGCTGCTGTCGAACAAGGGCATCGGCAACGACACCACGGTCGTCCTGTACGGCGGCAACAACAACTGGTTCGCGTCCTACGCGTTCTGGTACTTCAAGCTCTACGGTCACCAGGACGTCCGCCTGCTCGACGGCGGCCGCAAGAAGTGGGAGCTCGACTCCCGCGACCTGGTCGACGGCGACCAGATCCCGTCCCGCCCGGCCGCGCAGTACAAGGCCCAGCCGCAGGACGAGACGATCCGCGCCTACCGCGACGACGTCGTGAAGGCCATCGGCACCCAGAACCTGGTCGACGTGCGGTCGCCCGACGAGTTCAGCGGCAAGCTGCTCGCCCCGGCGCACCTCCCGCAGGAGCAGTCGCAGCGTCCCGGCCACGTGCCGAGCGCCCGCAACATCCCGTGGTCGAAGAACGCCAACGACGACGGCACCTTCAAGTCGGACGACGAGCTCAAGGCCCTCTACGAGGACGAGCAGGTCGACCTGGCGAAGGACACCATCGCCTACTGCCGCATCGGTGAGCGCTCCGCGCTCACCTGGTTCGTGCTGCACCAGCTGCTCGGCCAGGAGAACGTCAAGAACTACGACGGCTCGTGGACCGAGTACGGCTCCCTCGTGGGCGTGCCGATCGAGCTCGGCGCCAACAAGTAACTCCGCACGACCCGGACCAGCACGACCCCCGACCCGAAGGACAGAACGCCATGTGTGGAGCAAAGGCCGGCGGCCCCGACGCTTCGACGATCAAGCCCGGTGAGACCACCATCCAGGGCAGCGTGACCCGCGACGGCGAGCCCGTCACCGGCTACGTCCGCCTGCTGGACTCGACCGGCGAGTTCACCGCCGAGGTCCCGACCTCGGCGACCGGACAGTTCCGTTTCTACGCGGCCGAGGGCACCTGGACGCTGCGCGCCCTGGTCCCGGGCGGCAGCGCCGACCGCACGGTCGTCGCGCAGACGGGCGGCCTCTCCGAGGTGGCCATCGCCGTCTAGGTACCGCCAGGAGCCCGCGCGGCTCTGCGGATGACCGGCCGGAGGGCCGTACCCCAGAGGGTTGGACGCTTCCTGAAACCGGGGTACGGCCCTTCGTGCCGCCCGGACGGAAGCCTGCGCGATCCAGGAGCGGCCGGGCGGGCGGATCGGGCCTACCCTGGATTCATGTACCGCCGACGCCGGCGCGCCTACTTCCTGATGATGGGCGGATGCCTCGTCCTCTTCGTCTCGGCCTGGGCCTTCGTGAGGCTCTGGTCGATGCCGGCCGCCATCGCGATGTGCGTGGTCGCGATGGTCATACCGCCCGTCGCGGCGATGGTCGCCAACCGGAAGGGTCCCGAGGACCGCTGGTGGGACGAGCCCGCCCCGGGGTCCCGGCCTCCGTCCCGGCCGATGCCCCGATCCGGCAAGGACGGGCCTGGCGGAACCAGTGGGCCCACAGGACCCACAGGACCCACAGGACCCACCGGTGATCCGGAGTCCGACGCGTGGTGGGACGAGCTCGACGGCCGGAAGAAGCGCCGCGGGTGAGCGAGCGGCGGACTCGGGCGCTTCAGCTGCTTGAGCCGCCTCAGCCCGCCCCAGCCGCCTCAGCCCGCCTCAGCCGTTTCAGTAGACGAGGGCCTGGACGCCGTCGGCCATGATCTCGCTGACGAAGACCTGCGCGCCGGCGATCCGTACGCCCTCCAGGACGTCCTGCTCGGTGATGTCGCGGCGGGCCGCGCACTGGGTGCAGAGCGTGATCTGCCCGCCCGCCTGGATCGACTCGATCAGGTCCGGCAGCGGCGCCGCGTGCGGGAGTTCGAACTCCGCGGCGCGCCCCGGCAGCGCGAACCAGGCGGACTCCCCGGTCAGCCAGAGCGAGACCTCCACACCACTGGCGACGGCGACCGCCGCCACGGTGAACGCCTGCGAACAGCGCTCGGCGGAGTCGGCACCTGCGGTCACCTTGATCACGAGCTTCTTCGGCATGTGCAGAACTGTAATCCTCGGCCGCGCAACCTCGTTGGGACCCGGCGGGTCAGTGGCGGGTGCAAACAGCGGATTCTGCGCCTCAGCCCTCGTGGGGGACCCGTTTCGAACCCGAAAGACACCGGGCCCGTTCCCGGGCCCGCTTCCGTTCGCAAGAGCTCCCGAGAGCTCCCGGCCGGTGATCCGCCGGTCGGTGCGGACCGGACGGGGTCTTCGACGAGTCCAGGCCGGGCGGCGGGCAGGTGCCGGACACCACGGCCTACGTGTTCAGCGAGCCGAAGCCCTGCGGCGCCGCCCAGGTCCGGCAGGTCTGTCTGATCGCGGGCGACACCATCGCCTGGTCGTCCAGGCCCGCAAGGGCGGTGGGGAGCACCACGCGTCCCCTTCCACCGGACCCTGATCCCGCAGAATCAGCTGCTGGGCCGAGCCGCCCCGCGGCAAGCCCCGAACCGGCGGGCCGGGACCCCACCCATTAGGCTGGGGCCCGGCCCTGTACTGCCGCCATACCGCTCGTTCAAGGAGCCCCCGTGCTTGAGGCATTCTTCTCCGCCCTGCTGGTCCTGGTCTGCGTCGGCGTTCTCGCTTTCGCCGGTCTGACCGTGAAGAAGCTGTACCAGGGTCAGCGCTAACCCCTTTCCCGTTCCCGGCGTCCCCGCCTCCCGCCTCACAGATCGTCTGAGCCGCTCATGATCGAGATCCCGTCCGACCTTCACCCGGACCTCGTCCCGCTGGCCTTCCTCCTGGGTAACTGGGCGGGTGCGGGCGTGTCCGACTTCCCCGGTGCCGAGAAGTGCAACTTCGGCCAGGAGGTCTCCTTCAGCCACGACGGCCGGGACTTCCTGGAGTACACCTCGCACTCCTGGGTGCTCGACGCCGAGGGGAACAAGGTCCGGCCGCTCGAGTCGGAGTCCGGCTACTGGCGGATCGACAAGGACCGCAAGGTCGAGGTCGTCATGGTCCGCGACCAGGGCGTCATCGAGATCTGGTACGGCGAGCTGGGCCACCAGAAGCCGCAGATCGACCTGGTCACCGACGCGGTGGCCCGGACCGCGGCCTCCGGCCCGTACAACGGTGGCAAGCGGCTCTACGGCTATGTGAAGAGCGACCTCATGTGGGTGGGCGAGAAGTCCACGCCGGAGGTCGAGCTGAGGCCGTACATGTCGGCGCACCTGAAGAAGGTCGTCACCCCGGAAGAGGTCGCGGCGATGGCGAAGAGCCTCGGTGACCTCCCGGACGACGGCATCGCGTTCTTCAAGTAGCCCACGGGTTCGTTCCGGCGGACAGCCGTGGCCATGCCTTCACCCGGACCTACACTGGAGCCTGTGGTGAGCACCGACTGGAAGACCGATCTTCGGCAGCGTGGGTACCGGCTGACGCCGCAGCGGCAGCTTGTCCTGGAAGCCGTCGACACGCTGGAACACGCGACGCCCGACGAGATCCTTTCCGAGGTGCGCCGCACCGCGTCCGGTGTGAACATCTCCACCGTGTACCGGACCCTGGAGCTCCTGGAGGAGCTGGATCTGGTCAGCCACGCCCATCTGGGCCACGGCGCCCCGACGTATCACCTGGCCGACCGCCACCACCACATCCATCTGGTCTGCCGGGACTGCACGAGCGTCATAGAGGCCGATGTCGACGTCGTCGCCGAGTTCACCGAGAAGCTGCGCGGCACGTTCGGCTTCGAGACGGACATGAAGCACTTCGCGATCTTCGGCCGCTGCGCGGACTGCGCGGCCAAGGCGGCCGGGGCCGCCGAGGCGTCCCAGGAGCCGGTCCCCGGTCCGTAACGGGCGCCAGGCCGATCCCGCGGTGTGCTGCAGGGGTCGGCCGGACACTCCCGGCACCGGGCCGGGTCGTACGCTGGTCGCATGAAGAGCCCCCTGCTGTCCCTGCCCGGCGCCGTCCCCGCCGAGGGGAGCGACGAAGGCGTCGCCGCGCACTACGGCGACCTGTTCCGCGAGCAGCGCGCCCTCGCCGACGGTTCCGGTCTCGTCGACCTCTCGCACCGCGGGGTCGTCACCGTCACCGGGAGCGACCGGCTGGCGTGGCTGCACCTCCTGATCACCCAGCACGTCAGCGAACTCGCCCCGGGCCAGGCCACCGAGGCCCTGGTCCTCACGGCGAACGGGCACATCGAGCACGCCCTGTATCTCGTCGACGACGGCGAAACCGTGTGGATGCACGTCGAGCCGGGCACCCAGGGCGAGCTGATCGCCTATCTGGAGTCGATGAAGTTCTTCTACCGGGTGGAGGTCGCCGACCGCACCGAGGACTACGCGGTCGTGTACTTGCCGGCCGGTTCCATCGCCGAGGTCCCGGAGGATGCCGCCGTACGGGAGACGTCGTACGGCCGCGATCTTTTCCTCCCCCGCGACGGCCTGGAGGCGTTCGCCGCGGCGCACGGCCCGGCCGCCGGGGTGCTGGCCTACGAGGCGCTGCGCGTCGAGGGCCACCGTCCGCGGCTCGGGTTCGAGACCGATCACCGCACCATCCCGCACGAGCTGGGCTGGATCGGCACCGCCGTCCACCTCCAGAAGGGCTGCTACCGGGGCCAGGAAACCGTGGCGCGGGTGCAGAACCTCGGCAAGCCCCCTCGGCGCCTCGTCTTCCTCCACCTGGACGGCAGCGAGGTGCTGCTGCCCGGCCACGGCACGCCGGTGCGGCTCGCCGCGGACGGGGCCGAGGGCCGTCAGCTGGGCTTCATCACCAGCTCCGCCCGCCACCACGAGCTGGGGCCGATCGCCCTGGCCCTGGTGAAGCGGAACGTGGCGGTGGACGCGGAACTGATGGCCGGCGACACGGCGGCGGCCCAGGAGACGGTCGTCGAGCCGTAGGGCTGTTTCCGCCGTGCCGGCCGGGCTGTTCCGGCCGAGCCCGGCCGGGCTGCTTCCGCCGTGCCGGCCGGGCTGCTTCTGCCCGCCGGCCGGCTCAGACCTCGACGATGACGGTGAACGGGCCGTGGTTCGTGAGCGAGACCCGCATGTCCGCCCCGAACCGGCCCGTCTCCACGTGCGCACCCAGCGCCCGCAGCTGCGCCACGACCTCGTCCACCAGCGGCTCGGCGACCTCGCCGGGCGCCGCGGCGTTCCACGTGGGCCGGCGGCCCTTCCGGGCGTCCCCGTAGAGAGTGAACTGCGAAATCACCAGAAGCGGTGCATTCACATCGGAGCAGGACTTCTCGCCCTCCAGGATGCGGACCGACCAGAGCTTGCGGGCGAGCTGGGCCGCCTTCTCCGCGGTGTCGTCGTGGGTGACTCCCACCAGCACACACAGCCCCTCGCCCACGATTTCGCCGACGATCGCCGAACCGCCGCCGTCGCCCCCGGCGTCGGCCACCGAGACGCTCGCACCGTCCACCCTCTGTATCACTGCACGCATACAGACCAACCTATCTTGGGCTGAACGGGTACAGAGCAACTCCACAGGGCCCCTTGGAGTGGCACCATGCACGGAGGCGGTGTGCCGACGCACCGGTCGAGGGGATGGACACAAGCATGAGCATGCATGGAACCGGGCAGTCCCCGGGCGCAGTGCCGGTCGCGCGCCCCGGCGTCAACAGCAAGGCCGGTACGAGTACGAGCACCATGCGCCCACCCGTGCAGCGGACCGGACACGGCTCCGAGGACGGGACCGCGGCATCGCCCCCGCCCGATCTGGGTGCTCTGCGCCTCCCCGAGCTGCGCGGGCTGCGGCGGGACTCGCAGCGTGACGAGGCCGATCTCAGCTATGTGCGGCGGCTCGTCCAGGGGCGGATCGACATCCTGCGGGCCGAGCTGGCACGGCGGCGGGACCCCGAGTCCCCGGTGGTGGACCGGCTCTCGGAGATCCTCACGGACACCCCGTCGCTGCACCGCTCCTCCGCACGGCACGTCACGCTGAGCACGCCGCGCACCGACGAGTACCGGCAGCTGGCGGCTGAGACGCTCGCCGAGGTCGAACTCTCCGACCTCGACGCCCGGACGGACGAAGAGCTGCACACCGCCATGGGACGCCTGGTCCGCTACGAACAGCAGGTTTCCCGGCGCCGGTACCGGCTCCAGCGCACCGCGGACGATTGCAGTGCGGAGATCGCCCGCAGGTACCGTGACGGGGAAGCCCAAGTAGACGACCTGCTCACCTGAAGCGATCCTTCCGGGAGCGGGTCCCGCCCGTCCCCGGAAGGCCACCATGACCTCCAGCGCAGCCCCGTCGTCCCCGTCCGGCATATCCGACCCGGTTCCCGGCCTTCCCGTGCTGGCCGAGGTCGTCCGGTCCGGTTTCGTCGAGGGGCACCACCGGGGGTCCCTTGTCGTCCTGGCCGCGGACGGCAGCGTGGAGCTGTCCCTGGGTGATCCGGCGGCGCCGGTCTTCCCGCGCTCCTCCAACAAGCCGATGCAGGCCGCGGCGGTGCTGCGGGCCGGTCTGGAGCTGACCGGGGAGCGGCTGGCGCTGGCCGCGGCGAGCCATTCGGGCGAGGGTTTCCACCTCGATCTCGTACGCAAGATGCTCACCGAGCACGGACTGTCGCCCGACGATCTGCAGACCCCGCCCGATCTGCCGCTGGACCCGGTCGAGGCGGAGACGTATCTCGCCGCGGGCCATGTCCGGGAGCGGATCACGATGAACTGCTCCGGCAAGCACGCGGCGATGCTCGCGGTGTGCGTGCGCAACGGCTGGGACCCGGCCACCTACCTCGACCCGGCGCACCCGCTCCAGCAGCTGGTCCACCGGGTCGTCGAGGACGCGGCGGGCGAGCCGGTCGCAGCGGTCGGTACGGACGGCTGCGGGGCACCGCTCATGGCGATCACGCTGGTGGGCCTCGCTCGGGCGTTCCGTACGTTCGTCACGGCGGAGGAGGGCACGGCCGAGCGGCGGGTGGCGGACGCGATGCGCGCCCATCCCGAGTACGTGGCCGGCACCCGGCGGCCCGACACCTGGCTGATGCGGGAGGTGCCTGGCACGCTGTCCAAGATGGGCGCGGAGGCCGTCCAGGCGGTGGCGCTGGCGGACGGCCGGGCGCTGGCCTTCAAGATCGACGACGGTTCGACCCGGGCGCTCGGCCCGGTGCTGGCCCGTGCGCTGGGTCTGCTCGGCGTCGACGCCCCGGTGGTGTCGCGGATCGGCCGGGCGCCGCTGCTGGGCGGAAGCGCGGAGGTCGGGGAGATCCGGGCGGCGTTCTGACGGCCGCCCGAAAAGCCGGTGACATCTCTGGTCCTCCCGCCTAGCGTGGGGCGGATGAGCACCCTCGGCACCCGCCCCATCACCGAATCCGAGCTCCCTGACTGGCTGCGCGCCCTGAACACCGGCTTCCTGCGCGCACCGACACCGTCGGACGAGGAGGTGACGGGGCGGTTGCCGTACCTGGACCTGGCGCGCACGCAGGGGGTGTTCGACGAGGGTCGGTGCGTGGCGACGTTCCGGTCGTTCGCGCAGGAGCTGACCGTCGTCGGTGGTGCCACGGTGCCGACGGACGCGGTCACCAACGTCACGGTGTCGCCGACGCACCGGCGCCGCGGGCTGCTCTCCCGGATGATGGCCACGGACCTGGCGGCGGCGAAGGAGCGCGGCGACGTGGCCGCCACGCTGATCGCCGCCGAGTACCCGATCTACGGACGGTACGGCTTCGGCCCGGCCGCCTGGACCACCGAGTGGGAGATCGACGTCCCCCGGACGGGCCTCGACCCGCACCGCCGGGTCCCGTCGGCCGAGGACGGCGGCCGGATCGACCTGGTGGACGGGGCGGAGGTGCGCAAGCTGGGCCCGGCCCTGCACGACCGGCTGCGGGCGAGCCGGCACGGAGCGGTGAGCCGCGGCGAACGCTGGTGGGATCTCAACACCGGTGAGGTGGTCTTCCCGCACGACCACTGGACCGAGCCCTTCTACGCCGTCTACCGCGGCGCCGACGGCACGGTCGACGGGCTGCTGGTCTACCGCGCCGACGGCAACTGGGGCGATGCCAAGCAGCCGCTGAACCGGGCGACGGTGCGCAGCATGATCGCGGTGACCCCGGCGGCGGAGCGGGCCCTGTGGCACTTCCTCTGCTCGGTCGACTGGATCGCCACGATCCGCACCGGCCACCGCGCCCCCGACGACCTGCTCCCGCTCCTCCTCCCGGACCCGCGCGCCGCCCGCGTGGTGACGCAGGCGGACTACCTGTGGGTGCGGGTCCTGGACGTCGTCCGTGCCCTGGAGGCCCGCACCTACGCGGTGCCCGGCTCGCTCGTCCTGGACATCCACGACACGACGGGCCTCACCGCGGGCCGCTTCCACCTGGAGGCCGCACCGGACGGCGCCACCTGCACCCCGACGACGCGTTCGGCCGATCTGGCCATGGACGTCAGGGAGTTGGGAACGCTGTACCTCGGCGACGAGTCGCCCCTGCGCCTGGCCGCCCTGGGCCGCGTCGAGGAACTGACCCCGGGTGCGGCGGCCCGGGCGGACGGGGTGCTGCGGGCGGGGCGGCGGGCCTGGTGCCCGGATGTGTTCTAGGGCCTCTCGTTCGGACCGTGCCGGGCCCGCGGGGTCCGGCACGCACATCCGCCGCGTTGTCGTCGGTCGCCAACGCGGCCGCATGGAGCTGCCGCCCGGCCACTCGGGCCGGTGACGGCTCCCGCCGGTTCGGCCCTCCTGAGCGAACGGGCGGGAGCTCCCCCGTGGCCGCCGGCCGGTGTCGGAGACCGTGGCCCTTTCGCCGTGGCTGAGCGGTTCGACGGCTGCTCGCGTCCGCGCCCCGGCCCGGACGCGGATCGCCGCCCCGTAGGGACAACTCCGTTCGCCCGGCTGCGTCGTGCAGGAGTCAATGCCCGTCAGGCATGGGGCAGAGCAGCAGCGCGAGGGTCACGCTTCCCACGGTCAGGCACTTGTCGTTGCCGAACTTGATCCCGACTGCCGTGAGAGTGAAGCCCACGCTTCCCAGGACTCCGAGTTTCCACTGCAGGAATTGTTCCAGGACAAGGGTGATCCAGGGCATGGCGGTCCCTCCTCAGGAGGTGGGGAGCGGAGAGGCTCGGGGAATCTGCCGATGCGCGAGCAACACCCGTACGACGGTGGACGGGCGAGCGGAAGGTGCTGGGTTCTCGGGTGGCGGTCCGTAGGCGCCGCAACGTTACGACCAACTACCCAAGTTGTTCCCAGTTGGTGCCATCTCATAAACAACTCTCCAACAACTCCCGCTCGATGGTGAGAAGTTGTAGCGTTCTGTTGTGACTCCTGAGCGCACAGCGATGAACGGCAGCCGTAAGCCCTCGCCCGAGGACGTGGCGAAGGTGCTACGGGCGCGCATGCACACCGGGGAGCTGAAGCCGGGCGACTCCCTGCCCACCCAGGCGGTACTGGCGGGCGAGTTCGGTGTCGACCGGGGCGTCGTCCGGCTGGCCCTTCAGCGCCTTCAGGGGGACGGGCTGCTGACCGGCGTCACCCGCGGGGCTCCGCCGAAGGTCGCGAACCGGCCCGGCATACGGGTGCCGCAGCAGACGGCGGCGGTGCTCGGACCCAGGGTGCTGAGTGCCTTCGAGAACGACGAAGTGCGCATCGACGCGCTCTGTCTGACGGCGGAGTCGCTCGTGTCGGCGATGGCCGAGTCGTTGACGCGAATCAGGACGGGAGGTCTCAGGCCGAGCTCGGTGACGCTGCGGGTGCTGTTCCCCGCCCGCGACATCGCCCTGGCCTTTCCGCGTCGCGCGGAGCCCGTGAAGGGCGACAAAGCGGTGCACGAGCGCTGGCTGCGGAACCGCAACCTCCAGGGGCTGGCGCTGAGGCAGAACCTCGAATCGCTGCGCAGCACCAGCGAACTGGGCATCGACGTGGCCATGCGGGCGCTGCCGTTCACGCCGCCGGTGAAGCTGTACGTGCTGAACGGGGCGGAGGCGTTGTTCGCGTACTACACGGTGGAGGAGCGCGAGGAAATGATCGAGGGGGCTCCCACTCGGATCTTCGACACTCTGGGAGCTCTCTCGACGCTCTTTCCCTTCGAAAGTTCTGCCGGGGTGCGGGATCAGCAGTTCGTGGCCCAGTCCGCGGCATGGTTCGAGAGCCTGTGGTCCACGATCGCGACCCCGGTGGTCCTGGACGCCTGACGCGGAGTGCCCTGAATTGTCCTCGTAACCCCGGTGATCGGTGTGGCGGAGTCCGCTGTCGTGACCGGCGTCCGAGGGCAGTATGGAAGGTGGAAGCCTTCGGCGACCTTCTGCCTCCCGACGGACGGAGCGATGTGACCGACCCGCAACCGGCGGCGTTGCAGGCCCTCTTCGCCTCCGCCAAGTGCGTGTTCTTCGACTTCGACGGACCGGTGTGCAGGCTCTTTCACGGGCACAGGGCCGACACGGTCGCCGCCTCGCTGACCGGAGAGCTGATTGCGGGCGGGGGCGATCCCGCGCTGGTGAGTGCGGACGGGGTCAAGGAAGATCCGTTGGCCATCCTGATAGCCGTGGCAGAAGCCGGCCTGGGTGACGAGCTGATCGAGCGACTGGAACGCCGGCTCGGGGAGGAGGAGGTCACAGCGGCGGCGACCGCCGAACCGACCGCCGGTGCCGCCCTTCTGATAGGGCACCTGGACCGGGCGGGATACCGGCTGGCGGTGACGACCAACAACTCCGCCGGCGCGGTGAGGCACTATCTGCGCAGGGAAGGTCTGGCAGGTCACTTCGGCACGCGTATACACGGCCGGGCGCCCGCCGCCCCCTGGCTGCTGAAGCCGCATCCGGACTGCCTCGTCCGGGCGTTGGAGCCGACCGGACTGGCCGCCGCCGACGCCCTGATGATCGGGGACTCGCCGGCCGACCTCCGGGCTGCCTCGGCGCTCGGGATGCCCTTCATCGGGTACGCGAGCGACGACAGGAAACTGGAGGCACTCGGTGCCGGGGCAGGGGCCGGGGCGGAGGTGATCGTGCGGCGACTGGCGACGCTCACGGACGCCCTGAATGTCGCCTCCGCCGATCAGCGCTGAACGATTCCACGAGGGAGCTGTGCCGGGCTTCCCCGGAGCCGGGTGATTTCGGAGCGGCACGGCCCGTATCGAATGACGGCGCCAGTAGTCTCCCGGCAGGACTCCGTACCACCGAAGGCATCGATACATGGAAGCCGGGCTGTCCGCCGCCGATCAGTCGATCGAGGGCCCGCTCAAGGGCCACCACCACGAGACGTATGTGATCTCGCTGCCCGGACGCGCCGGACGCTACAAACTCCGCGAGCCCCGCAAGGGTCTGCTCTGGTTCGACCGGCGGTGCTTCGCGTCGGAGGAGGAACTGCTGCGGACACTCGCCGGGCGGGTGTCGCGCATTCCCGAGATCGTCGAGGTCGAGCGCGGGATCCTGCTCCAGGGTTTCATCGAGGGCCGCACGCTGGGGCAGGGCGTACTGCCGAGCAAGGCGCTGTCCGAGCGGCATCGTGGGCAACTCGGCGACCTCTTCGGAGAGCTGGTCGCGTTCGACGTGCGGGACATCGCGGCGCAACGGGTGTGCGACGGCGCCGATCTGCCGCTGGACGGGGACTCCTGCGGATTCCTCAAACGGCTGCTCCGTTTCACCGAACACCGGGTGTACCGGGAGCACGGCGCCCCGTACCGCGCCCTGTTCGAGGACCTGGGGGTGCGGGACGGGGCGCTGGGCGGGCTGGCGCGGGAGGCGGAATCCTTGACGGAACGCGCCTTCGCGCTCGTCCACGGGGATCTGCACCGCCGCAACTTCATCGTCGACGCCCCGGGCGACCTGTGGGCCATCGACTGGGAACTCGCCATGATCGGCGACCCCCTCTACGACCTCGCCACGCACCTTCACCTGATGCGTTACTCGGCGAAGGAGGCCGACCGGGTCGGCAGGGACTGGCGGCGCGTGGTCGAGAGGCGGCGTCCGGAGTGCGTCAAGGGCTGGGACGCGGATCTTGCGGTGCTGCTGGCGTACAAGCGGGCTCAATCGGTGTACACGGACGTGATCCGGGCCGCGTTGGCGCTGAGGGGGGCCGACGGGCGGCCGGACTGGCAGCGGTTGCCCCGGCTGGCCTGGCGGATCAAGGGGGCGCTGGAAGCCGCGCGCGGGCCCCTGGAGCTGACGGTCGAGCCGAGCGTGCGCGAGGTGATCGCGGCGTACGTGCGGTGGCTCCGGGCCCACTCGCCCACCGTCACCGCGCCTGCCCCCTGAAGCCTCGATCACAGCAGGTGGCGGCACCGAGGGGACGGCGCGACGGCGCGACGGCGCGACGGCACGGGGCGGGTGGCGTGGGCGGACGGCGTGGGCGGACGGCGTGGGGCGGACGGCTTGGAACGCTCCTTCGTGTACGTGATACGCATTACTCCGTAAGGCGTACGCATTACTGGGACGGCCGTCAAGGGAAGCTGGGGTTCAGGGTGACGCAAGGGATCGGATCGCCGGGCGGTACGGGCCTGCCGGCCAGCATCGAGGCCGCCTGGGGACTGCGGGCGCGGCCGGTCAAGGGGCCCAGGCCCGGGCTGAGTCTGGACAGGATCGTGGGCGCCGCGGTGGCGGTGGCTGCGTCCGAGGGGCTCGGCGGGGTGTCCATGGGGCGGGTCGCCAAGGACCTCGGGGTCTCCACGATGTCGCTCTACCGGTACGTGGCCGCCAAGGACGAGCTCTACGTGCTCATGCAGGAGGCGGCCATGGGCCCGCCGCCCCCGCTGCCGGCCCTGGAGGAGGAGTCCGGCTGGCGTGAGGCGCTGTCGCAGTGGGCCCGGGCACAGCGCAGGGTCTTCCGCGCCAACCTGTGGATGCTCCGCATCCCCATCGCGGGACCGCCCGCGAGTCCGAACTCGATCGCCTGGTGGGAACAGGGCCTTCAGGCGCTCGCAGGCACCGGGCTGGACGCGGGCGACGAGATGTCCGTCATCCTTCTGGTCAGTGGTTTCGTGCGGAACGAGGCGCTGCTGATGGGCGATCTCCGCGCCGCGGTCGCGTCCCGCGGCGTGTCGGTGGAGGAGGTCGTGGAGGGCTACGCCCGCACGCTGAACCGGCTGGTGGACCCAGTGCGTCATCCCGCGTTCTCCCGGCTGATGGCGAACGACGGGATGCGGGTGCCGGACGAGTCCGACCATGAGTTCGCGTTCGGTCTCGAACGGGTGCTGGATGGGGTCGGCATACTGATCGGATCCCGAGCCTAGAAGCGCGGAGCAGGGCATTCCGGTACGGGTGGGTACGGCGTCGGGCGTCAAGTCCGGCCGGGGCTCTGGGCGTACGCTTCATGGTCATGAGCGGAGAGAAGCCCGGCCCCCGTACGGCAGCCGATGCGACGGACGCGACGACCGGCGGGGACGCGACCGCGCCGGCCTCCCCCCGTACGCCCATGAGTCTGCGGGAGCGGAAGAAGCAGCTGACGTATCAGGCGGTTTCCGACGCCGCGATCTCGTTGTTCCTGGAGCGCGGCTTCGACAAGGTCTCGGTGGCGGAGATCGCGGCCGCCGCGGACATCTCCAAGCCGACGCTGTTCCGCTACTTCCCCGCCAAGGAGGACCTGGCCCTCCACCGGTTCGCCGATCACGAGGACGAGCCCGCGCGGGTGGTCGCCGGGCGGGCGGACGACGAGTCCCCGCTGGACGCGCTGCGGCGTCACTTCATGGAGGGCCTGGAGGCGCGCGACCCGGTCACGGGCCTCTGCGACGTGCCGCAGGTGCTGGCGTTCCACCGGCTGTTGTACGGGACACCGTCCCTGGTGGCCCGGCTCTACGCGTACCAGAGCCGCTCCGAGGCCGCTCTCGCCCGCGCCCTGGGCGAGAGGGTGACCGACCGGCTGGCCGCGGGGCAGATCATCGCGGTCCTGCGCATCCTGGCCATGGATAACTGGCAGCGGATCAGCGAGGGCCGGAGCGCGGACCAGGTGTACGGGGACGCGGTCGCGGCGGCCGAGCAGGGATTCGCGCAACTGCGGTCGGGGCTGGGCGACGGGAGCTAGGACACCGGCAGCGCCGGCAGCACCCGCAGCACCCGCGTATCGGTCCGCCGTCAGCGGCCCTCGTCGGCGTGCTGCACCGCTTCGGCTATCTCCCGGACCCGGTCGAACGTGATGCCGGTGCGCTGCTCCACGGCCAGCGGGTGGTCGGTGGGCTCCAGCTCGATGAGCGGGCGCCGGCCGATCGGGCGGGTGTGCGCGTTCGTCTTGAGGTTGGTCGTACGGGGGGAGTAGAGCCCCAACTCGGTGGTGAGCCAACCGAAGTACGGCTTCTCGGACTCCCGGCCCGGGGTCTCCCAAACATCGAGGGCGCGGCCGAAGTTCTCCCGGCTCAAGGACACCCAGACACCCCAGGAGAACGGCTCCCGGCTGCCGATCACGGGTATCTCGATCAGGCCCTTGATGAAGTAGTGCTCGTGTCTGACGATGCACTGGTCCGTCGAGAGCATGCTGTCGGGGTCGCCCTCCAGGCTCGCGTCCCAGACGTCGGGCGCCATGGTCGAGTACCCCATGGGGAGTTCCGTGTGGTGTTCGCCGCAGCGGGAGCAGGTGTAGCCGGGGTCGGTAGCCATGGGCCGGATCCTAGAGCCTCCGCTTGTCGCGCACATGGCCCCGGTGGGACCCCGCCGACGGCTCTCAGTCCGCGGCGGGGATGTCCAGCGCCGTTCCGTACAGCCGGGAGACCCGGATCCGGATCACCACGCGCCGGTCCGCGACCACCTGGGCCAGGAAGGCGGACTCCGCCGCCGGGTCATCGAAACCGGGTGTCAGGGAGAGGAGTTCGCGGCTGACCGCGTCACCGGGCACGGCGGCCGGATCGGACACCTCCGCCTCGCCCTCGGCGACCGCGAACGAGAACACGTTTGGGCCGTTGACGTGCAGCGCGGCGTGCGGATCGGCCCGCAGCTGACGCGGCTTGAGGCGGTCGGCGGTGCTGGACACGCGTACCACGCGCTCTTTCGCGTCCCAGGAGTAGAGCACCGTCGTCAGGTGCGGGTGCCCGGTGCGCCGCACGCTCGCGAGGACTCCGAACTGCTGCTCGCCGAGCAGCCGGGAGAGTTCGGCCTCGGTGAGCACGCGGGGTGCGGGGCCGGTGCCGGGGCCGGTGTCGGTGGCGGGCTGTGGTTCGTTCCCGGTGGGGGTGGCGGTGGCGGGCTTCGTGGTCATGGGTCCGTCCTCCAGTTCATGTTGTTGCTGTTGCTGTTGCTGTTGCTGCTGCTGGGTGGGGTGGGGGCGGTCAGGCGGAGTGGGCGGCGGCACTCGCGCGGTCCGGTCGCCTGAGCACCGCGAGTGCGACGAGGAGGGCGGTGGCGAGCAGTCCGGCACCGACGGCGAAGGCCAGGTGGTAGCCGCCGGTCAGCGCCTCGGCCCTGCTGCTGCCGTCGGCGAGCAGGGTGTCCGTACGGGAGGCCGCCAGCGTGGACAGGACGGCTACACCCATGGCCATGCCGATCTGCTGCGTGGTGTTGAACAGCCCGGAGGCGAGCCCGGCGTCCTTCTCGCTCGCTCCCGACATGCCGAGTGCGGTCAGCGTCGGGAGGGCGAGGCCGAATCCGGCGGCGAGGAACATCACCGGGAGCAGATCGGTGACGTAGTGCGCGTGGACGGGGAGCCGGGTGAGGAGGCCGAGCACCCCGATCAGCAGGACCAGCCCCAGGAGCAGGACGTTGCGGTCGCCGATCCGTGCGCTCAGCCGGGCCGAGACGCCGAGCGACACCGCGCCGATGACCGCGGCCGCCGGCAGCATGGCGAGCCCGGTTGCGGTGGCGCCGTAACCGAGGACCTGCTGCAGATACAGCGCGACCAGGATCTGGAACGAGAACAGCGCGGCCACCATGAGGATCTGGACCAGGTTGGCGCCCGCGACGCTGCGCGACCGGAGGATCCGCAGGGGAAGGAGCGGGGCCGCGGCCGTGGCCTGCCGGACGACGAACAGGACGAGCAGGACCAGTGCGAGAGCGCCCAGACCGATCGTGTGCGCCGAAAGCCATCCGTACGACTCGACCTCCACGACGGAGTAGATGCCCAGCATCACTCCGGCGGTGACCAGGAACGCGCCGATTGCGTCCGCTCCGGCCGCGAGACCGGGCCCGCGGTCGGCGGGCAGCACGCGCACTGCGACGACGAGCACCGCGAGGCCGATCGGCAGGTTGATGAAGAAGATCCAGTGCCAGCCGAGGGCGTCGGTGAGGACCCCGCCCAGTACCTGGCCGATCGAGGCCCCTGCCGCGCCGGTGAAGCTGAACACGGCGATGGCCCGGGCCCGTTCGCGGCTCTCGGTGAAGAGGGTGACGAGGATGCCCAGGCCGACCGCGGAGGCCATGGCGCTGCCGGCGCCCTGGAGGAAGCGGGCGGTGATCAGCAGGGCGGGGGAGCCGGCCGCCCCCGCGAGCAGGGAGGCGGCGGTGAAGACCGCGGTGCCCGCCAGGAACATCCGTCTGCGCCCGAGGAGGTCGCCGAGCCTGCCGCAGAGCAGCAGCAGGCCGCCGAAGGCGATCAGGTAGGCGTTGACGACCCAGCTGAGGCCGGCGGGTGTGAACCCGAGGTCGTTCTGGATGGTGGGCATCGCCACCGTCACGATCGAGCCGTCGAGCACGGTCATCAGCAGGCCGGTGGCGATCACGCCGAGGGCGAGGCGGCGCGAGCGGGACCCGGCGGGGGTGGGGGCGGGGGAGTGGGCAGGGGCGGTGCGTGCGATGGCAGACATCGGGCTCTCCTGTCGGTCGGTTCGACAAGAGAGAACGTAGCAGATGGTTTTGTTGCGGACTATTTCTTTCGGTTCTATTTTTCGGGGATCTCGCGGCCCGGTGGGCCCACGGGGCTCCGCGATCCGGCGTGTGCGGGGGCCTCGCGGCCCGAGGTGTGGGGGCCTCGTGACCCGGTGGCGTGTGCTGTGGCTTCTACTTCTGGCTCTGACGGGCCCGGCGTACCGGACGCGGGTTCTCGGCCGGGGTGGCCAGGTGCTCGCCGACGAGCTGGTTCAGGGCGCGCAGGAGGGTGTCCCGGTCTCCGCGGGAGAGGCTGCTCAGGGCCTCCGCGTGCACCCGGTCCACGATCTCCTGGCTCTGCGCGGCGAGTGCGGCGCCCTGCTCGGTGACGGCGATGATCCGCGCCCGCCGGTCGCGGCTGGACGGCCGGCGCTCGGCGAGGCCCGCGCTCTCCAGTGCGTCCACCGTCACCACCATCGTGGTCTTGTCCATGTCGCCGATCTCGGCGAGCTGGATCTGGGTGCGCTCCTCCTCCAGGGCGTGGACCAGTACGCAGTGCATGCGTGCGGTGAGCCCGATCTCGGCGAGTGCTGCCGACATCTGGGTCCGCAGGACATGGCTGGTGTGGTCCAGGAGGTACGAGAGGTCCGGTGCGGTGCGGGTGGGTGCCATGGCGGTCATGTCCGCCAGCGTAACAATTCGGTCTGTGGCGGATCGTCCGTAAGCGGACTTGTCCCGCGGGTGCCGCCTTCGCTCCGGATCGTGCGGGCTGCCGAGCCGGGCGGACTCGGCAGCCGTCATGCCGGCCGGCGGCCTGCCGGTGCAGGCGTCGAGCAGCCGGTTCTCGGACGGAGCCTCCTTGGAACCCTCGCTGACCTCGGCCTTGAGCAGACCGCCTCCCACGGGCACGACGTCGATTCCGAAGAGTTCTCCGGGGCCCTTCCGGCGGACGCCTTCATCGGTGACGGAGCGTCCCACGAGACGAGGTCCGGTCAGGCCGGAAGGTCCGCCGACAGGTACGGGGCCAGCGAGCGGAGGAAGTCCGCCGCGTCGAACATCGCCCCGGCCGAGGCCACGCCCGTGGTCCGCGTGCGGCCGGTCAGGATGCGCTCGACGGCCTCCACCGCCAGGGGCGCGGTGACCGCGTAGATGTCCTGACCGCGTGCCGTGGCGCGGCGCTCGACGCCGCCCGCGCGGACCAGGACGTCGACGACGAACGTCTGGTCCGAGCGGCCCAGCGCGTCGACCGCCTCCGGCGCCGGGGTGTCCTCCCCGGCCAGGTCGCCCGCCGCCTCGACGGACATGTGGGTGCGGACCTCGGGCACCTTCACGTGGCTGGGGACGGTGACGACATCGGCCATGGTGAACTCCGCGATCACGGCGCGCCGCCCCAGCGGTCCGGGGAAGACCCACTCCTCCTGCGACACCTCGTCGTCGTGGTGGCGCAGCGCGCCGTCCGCGAACCGCACCCGGCGGCCCGCACGGCGGTCGTGGGACACCCGCCCCGCCTCCCGGGTGCCGGCCGTCGGACGCCAACTGCTCAGGCCGTACGCCACATCCACCGAGTCCGCTGCCGTCCACTCGCCCATCGCCGCGGTGACCAGCAGGTCGCCGAGACCGCCGTAGAAGGCCATCGCCGGCACCACCGGGATGCCCGACTTCAGGGCCGTCTCCGTGTGGTCGGCGAACATCGCGACGTTCGCCTCGATCTCCGCCGCGACGTCGACGTACGGGATGCCCGCCCGCAGGGCGGCCTCGACGACCGGGCCTCCGGTCACCGCGAAGGGTCCGGCGCAGTTGATGACGGCCGCCGCACCGGCGAGGGCCCGGTCCAGCGCCACCGCGTCGTCCACGCCGGCCGGCCGCGCCTCCACGTCGCCCCACTCGGCCGCCAGCGCCTCCAGCCGGGCGGCGTTCCGGCCGGAGACGACCGGGGTGAAACCGCGCCGGCGCAGCTCGGCGACGATGAAGCGACCGGTGTGTCCCGTCGCCCCGTAGACCACTACCGCAGCTGCTGTACCCATGGTTCCCCGCTCTCGATGTGGTGAGGACCCCAGTCTCGGCGTGGGCGGTGCTCGGGCGTGATGGTCCGGACCGACAGCATGCGTACACTTTCGGACATGCCAACTGTCGCTCTGCTCACGGCCGGTGACCTGTTGCACTTCGAACTGGCGGTGGCGTACGAGATCTTCGGCAACCCGCCGCGCGAGGCGACGGAGGGCTGGTACGACGTACTGCTCTGTGGGCCGGGTCCGGTGCAGGTCGGCCCGTTCAAGGTCGAGCCGGACCAGGGGCTGGACCGGGTGGTGACCGCGGACACCGTGATCGTGCCGGCGTGCGCCGACGTCGACGTACCGCCGCCGGCGGAGCTGGTCGAGGCGGTGCGCGCGGCGCACGAGGCGGGCGCACGGGTCGCCTCGCTGTGCACCGGGGCGTTCGTGCTCGGTGCCGCGGGTCTGCTGGACGGCCGGCGGGCCACCACGCACTGGGCCCACGCGGCCGACCTGAGCGCCCGCCATCCGCTGGCCGAGGTCGACCCGGATGTCCTGTACACCGACAACGGCAGCGTGTTCACGTCCGCGGGCAAGGCCGCCGCGGTGGACCTCTGCCTGCACCTGGTCCACCTCGACCACGGCGCGGCCGTCGCCAACTCGGTGGCCCGCCGCCTCGTCATGCAACCCCACCGGCCCGGCGGCCAGGCCCAGTTCGTTTCCACGCCGGTACAGGCATCGGGCGACCACGCGCTCGCCCAGCTGCTCGCCTGGGTCCAGCAGCGGCTCGACCAGCCGCTGTCCGTGACCGACATGGCGCGGAAGGCGAACACGAGCCCGCGTCACCTCGGGCGGCAGTTCCGGTCGGTGCTCGGGCAGACGCCGATCCAGTGGCTCCTGATCCAGCGCGTACGCCGTGCCCAGGAGCTGCTGGAGGCCACCGACGAGAGCATCGAGGCGGTTGCCCAGGCCACCGGCATGGGGACCGCCACGACGCTTCGGCGCCAGTTCAAGAAGACTGTGGGCGTCCCGCCCGACAGCTACCGGCGCGCGTTCCGCAGCGCGCGTCCTGCCTGACGGCCCACGTCGTGCCTGAAGGCCCACGTCGTGGCGGACGGCCTACGTCGTGCCTGACGGCCCACGTCGTGGCGGACGGCCTACGTCGTGCCTGACGGCCCACGTCGTGGCGGACG